>JAIRXA010000195.1 GCA_031268525.1 Coriobacteriales bacterium
GATGTGCTCGGCGCACGGGGTTGGCATATCAACACCTCGGTCGGAGCGCCGACCCTCAAAGCAACCCTCGAAGAACTATCCAGCCGTGGCTCTCCTGCCACACATTCTCACGAAGCCCCCAAAAAGTAGAGGGTATCACTGAGTGTATGGAGGGAGCCCAAAAAGCTCGCTAGAGCATAAAGGCCGAGTACGATAAGGAACAATGGTCCTACGACGATGAAATACAAACCGAGCATCACAAGGTAAACAACCCCAATTATTCTACAGGTACGAGCATAGTGCAGAGGTCGATCCGTGTCTCCTTGAGCGATACGGTGTCTGTCTGCCAATGTTGCCATCAGATAGTAGACAAGCACAATGATCGTGATTAATGAAAATGGGGCAAACGCAAAAACGATGAAACTATCAGAAGAACTGCGCGTAAACAGAAAGAAGTATGAAGCTATCAAATTGAACAGAAGCAAACCACACAAAATAAAAAGAGTGGTGTTGTTTTGCTTTAAGGGATAAGGTATCCCAAAACTCAACATCAAAGTCCCTCGTATCATAAGCGTGCGTCATTGTATTGTACGCAGTAACAGTAGCACTACCTCGTACTGGTTTTGCCAAGATTTACTCAAAAATGGTACGTCTGCCCGTGTCCGCCTGTCCGAGGGACGGACAGGCAGGTTCCGCAAGGGTAGGGGCGGGCTCTGACCGCCCGTTTTCGCACGAAAATCCTCTCTACCTATGCGGGCGGTCAGAGCCCGCCCCTACGAAGACGTTTCGACGCACATCTCACGTTGAGGATTTCAGTCTGGTAATGACGGCTTTAAGTTCTTCGGGCTTCCGAGTACCGATGAGCACTTTTTGCCCGTTGACAAGTTCTAGCTGCAGGCCTTTGTTTCCATTCATGGAAATCGCGTCTCCGACTGAGGGATTTCCAACGCGAAACCCAAAGCCACCGTATTCCCTGAACTCATGATATTCCCTGATGTAGACCCGTTTCACCGAGTGCCGGGGGAAGCAGTTTTGGTGCATCATGCCGAGCGGTGGAGGGGAGAGGCGCACGTGGATCGCCGAAGAGCTTATATGCGTGCTTAGTTTTAGCATCATGAAAGGTATGGTAACAAGGCCGATGCAGATAAAGGAGAGAATCCAAGTAGCGGTATTTGGTGGTACATTGCCGAGCCCTGTTCCACGTATGAGCCAGACGACGAAATTTGCGACTGCCAAAAGATCCACGCCGATAAGTATGACCCAAAGAGGCCACCAGGTGCAGCGCTGCGTTTCGGTGAAAAGAATAGTCGCCGATTCGTCCTTTCCTTTGCCGGGCAATGTTTCGGAATCCCTCACGACAAGTCCTCTCCGAGAATCTCCCCACGACAACTCCCTTGCTGGAACTTCCTCTGGGAACCAGAGCTTGGGGTTATCCAGGCACGAAAGACCTCCTATAGCGCAACGTGCACTCTATTGATTATAACTGAGGCCGAGAATGTTAGATAAGGTTTACTTACAGAAGGCATTCGATTATTCTGTGAAAGTTAGAAAAGACAAACATTTTTGAGGCTTGTTACAAGATATATTATCAGGCTTGAGGAGGACTGAAATGTCAGAGCTGGAATCGAGGCCGTCCCCCACAACAGAGTCGATGCCGGAGAAAGAGGCAAAACCGAAAGACGACACAAGCCCCGCCTCCCCTGTACCCGCCGCGTCCGCTGCTCCTCCCGCCGCTCCGCCTCCCATCCCCACCGCCCGCAAGACAGGCGCGGCTCGCCTGCTGGAGCTGGCACTCACTCGACCCATCCTCATCATCAGCGCCTGCGTGCTGTCTGTGCTCAGCGTAGGACTGTCCTTCACCCCCTTTATCGCCATCTACTACATCATTCGCGAGATCGTGCTCAACTATGCCGACCTTACGCAGCTCGACAGCGGCTACCTGATGCAACTGGGCTGGCTGGCGGCGGGCGGCGCGGCGGCAGCGATCCTCGTAAACTTCGGAGCGCTCATGTGTTCGCACATCGCGGCCTTCACCACACTCTACAAGCTCAAGCTGGGTTTTCTGGCGCACATCGCCTCCCTGCCGCTGGGCTTTCACACGACAAACGCCTCGGGCAAGTTGCGCAAGGTCGTGGACGACAACATCGAGAAGCTGGAAGGCTTCATTGCCCACCAACTGCCCGACCTGATCGGTTCGCTGGCCATGCCCCTGTTTGCCTTGGTTATCCTCTTTGTCTTCGACTGGCGGCTGGGCATTGCCAGTATCGTGCCCATACTGCTTACCATAATCGTTTACTCCCTCGCCATGTCTACCCCCATCGCGCGTGCGTTTCTGGTCAGGTATCAGGACTCGCTTGAGGACATGAACAATGCCGCCGTGGAGTATGTGCGCGGTATCTCGGTGGTGAAGGCATTCAACCAGTCCATCCACACCTTCAGGCACTTCTACGAGACCATCCGCGACTACGGCGCCTTTGTCAAGGGCTATACCATGAGCTACAAGGGCTACATGGTGCTGTTCATGGTGGTCATCAACAATATCCACCTGTTTTTGATGCCACTGATAATCCTGCTGGTCGCTGGTGCTCCCGACTACGGCGCGTTTGCTCTGGCCGCGATTTTCTACCTCATATTCTCGCTGGCGCTCACCGGGCCCTTCTCCAAACTGCTTTACGTAGCCTCGCAGGGCAACCTCATCGCTGACAACGTGGCGCGCATGGATCGTATCCTCGACATCCCGCCGCTGCCTGTGACCGATACGCCCCGGGAGGCTTTGGACTTTACCGTGGAGTTCGACGACGTAGGCTTTTCCTATGTTTCCTATGTGGAGAAGGACGAGCTGTCGGACGTCGATAATGTCCCGTCTGTCGACGACACGCTGGACGATGTTGATAACGCTCCGCGCGCCGATAACGCTCCGCCTGCCGATGGCGCCCCGCCTGCCGATGGCGACATGCCGCCCGCCGATGGCGCCCCGCCTGCCGACACCCCGCCCGCAAGCGGCGCCCCGCCCGCCGATGGCGCCCCGACTGCAAACAGTGCGTCCCTCTCAGACGATGCGCCGCCTGCCCTCAGCCATGTCTCTTTCACTGCCCATCAGGGCGCGGTTACGGCGCTTGTCGGGCCGTCCGGTTCGGGAAAGTCTACACTTGCGCACCTGCTCTGTCGTTTCTACGATGCAGATGCAGGCAGTGTGCGCATCGGCAGCACCGACGTGCGCGATATGGACCCCGACTACCTGATGTCGATCGTCGCCTTTGTGTTTCAGGACGTGTTTCTCTTTCGCCAGTCGGTGGCAGACAACATTCGTATCGGCAGTCCTGCAGCCACAGACGAGCAGGTCATAGCTGCCGCCCAGGCCGCTCAGTGCCACGACTTCATTCAGGATCTGCCACAGGGCTACGACACGGTTATTGGTGGCAGCGGCGTGCATCTTTCGGGCGGTGAGCGCCAGCGCATCGTCATCGCTCGTGCCATCCTCAAAGACGCGCCTGTCGTTGTGCTGGACGAGGCAACGGCCTTTGCCGACCCAGAAAACGAATATCACATACAGTTGGCCTTTGAGCAGCTGATGCGCAATAAGACCGTGATCATCATTGCGCATCGCCTGTCCACCGTGCGCGGGGCGCAGAACATCGTCGTGCTGGATGTAGGACGCGTGGTCGAACAGGGAACGCATGATGAGCTTGTGGCGGCCGGTGGTCGCTACGCCCGAATGTGGGAGGAGTACACCAAGGCGCTCGACTGGAAGCTCACGGGTAAGGAGGTCACCCATGTCTGATACAACACTGAGCAAAAACGCTCTCCGCAACGATAAGAGCGATCCCGACTACAACGAAAACAACGATCTCAGTCGCGACGATAACAAGCTCCGCAACGATAAGAGCGCTCTCCGCAACGGGACAAGCTGTCGTGCGCCCTACATCCAGCGACTGCTGAATCTCTCCGCCGGGGGCTACCGCGATCTGATGCGCGGCGTCATAGCGGGCGTCATCTCCAATATCGTCCTGCTCGTGCCCTTCATGGTCATCCTCTCTGCCATCATTACGCTGCTGGAACCGCTGGCGTCTGGCCAGCCTCTGGACCTTGCCCGACTCTGGCTGATCTTTGCGGCTGGCATTGTCGCCGCGGCGCTTTATGCGTTTGCCTACAACCGTGAGTACGACGCCACCTACACCGCCGCCTATAGCGAGTCTGAGAAACTTCGTGTCGAAGTGGCCGAACGACTGCGCAAGTTGCCGATGTCCTTCTTCAACCGTCGTGACCTCTCGGAGCTGACCACCAACATGATGGCCGACTGCGCCTCCGTCGAACACACCATGAGTCACGTGGTACCGGGACTCTTCTCGGGCACGATAGGCGTGGTTGTTGCCTGCATCGCACTCTCGTTTTACGATTGGCGCTTGTCGCTGGCGCTGTTCGCGGCGCTGCCGGTGTCTCTGGGGCTGATCTTTCTGGTGCGCGTCCTGAGCAGCCGCATGGCCGAGCGCCATGTGGTCGCCAAACTGGAGGTTGCGGAGCAGACGCAGGAGTATCTGGAGGGTATCAAGGTCGTCAAGGCGTTCGGGCTTGCTGGTGAGAAGTCCCAGGCGCTGGAAGCCTCGATGGCCGCCATGATGCGTTCGGCGGTGCGCTTTGAGGGTCTGACTGGTATCTTTATCACGCTGGCGATGATGATCATGCAGGTAGGCATCGGCTTGGTGGCTCTGGTAGGCGTGACGCTGCTCGTTGGCGACAACATCGACGCGATAAAGCTGTTCTGCTTCCTCGTGGTCTCGGCACGTATCTACGCGCCGCTGTTCACCATTCTCACCCTGCTGCCGGAGTTCTTCTACCTGCTTGTCTCCACCCGCCGTATGCAGGAGCTCCGCACGACGCCGGTGATGGAAGGTAACGCATCTGTGCAGCCAGCTGACTACGCGATCCATCTGGACGGGGTGAGCTTCGCCTACGAGAATGACGAGGTTCTCCACGACATTGATCTGCATATGAAGCAGGGCGAGGTCACGGCACTCGTTGGTCCGTCCGGCTCCGGGAAGACCACGCTGGCGCGACTCATGGCTCGTTTCTGGGATCCGCAGGCCGGACACGTGACGATAGGCGGCGTGGACCTGGCAGATACCGACCCTGAGCATCTGATGAGTTGGATGAGCTTCGTTTTTCAGGATGTGGTGTTGTTCAACGACACGGTGATGGCCAACATCCGTATCGGTCGAGCTGAAGCTACGGACGAGGAAGTGTACCATGCCGCTCGTCAGGCACGCTGCGATGAGTTCATTGCGCGGATGCCTTTGGGCTATGACACGCTGCTGGGTGAGAACGGCTCGACGCTTTCCGGTGGCGAGCGCCAGCGCATCTCCATCGCTCGCGCCCTACTCAAAGACGCTCCTATCGTTTTATTGGACGAGGCAACATCCTCGCTCGATCCGGAAAACGAGACGCTGATTCAGGAGGCGGTGAGCGCGCTGGTGCGCGGGCGCACGGTGGTGGTGATTGCGCATCGCCTACGCACGGTGCTGGATGCCGACCACATCGTTGTTCTGGAGGCGGGACGCGTCGTAGAGCAGGGTAGGGGCACAGAGCTGCTGGAGCAGGGCGGTCTGTTTGCACGACTTTATGGCGTGCAGCAGCAGAGTCTGGGATGGAGCGTAGGGGGCTGAGAGGTTCGCGTCACGTTGTCGGGGGAAAGCGAGCCATAGGTTCCGTCTCGCACGGTGCTATTTATTTACCCTTTAACAATTGCTGCATCAGCGTCTGGTCCATATAGTCAAACTTCACCGCATACTTCTTCTGCGCTAAAACGGTAAGGGTGCATTCCTTGCGGCCAAAAGAGCTAGCAATCCGCTTGTGTCCCGCCTTGAGCAGATAAAACTCATAATCAAGAGTGACTTTGCCGGGCGAAACCAAGACCGAATGACCAAACGCTTGCGGCGGCCTACCGTTTACCGCATACAGCATATAGACCGAAGCGGCGGGATTACTAAACACCTCGCCCTCAGGGGACGGCACAATCACCGGGCAGTCAAATATAAGCTCCGCTAAGTCCCCGTTGTCTGCAAGCTGAGCAGTCTTTTGCTCTTTTGTTTTATGGCTGATTACGACACGCAAGACAATAAAGACGATGCAGGCCGCCGCGAAAATGGCGGCGAATAGATAGGGGTTTTGTTGAATCAGGTCAGCCATTTGGTTTACTGCCTTTCGCTAGTACATGCTTTTCTTCTCCCACATGTGTCAATCAACCTGCGCTGCGCTTGCTGCACTTGGATTTCTTCAGGCTCCCGTACGAAAATTTCCCCGACCAAAGCAGGTTCAAACCGGACATTCCGTCCACGTGTGCGCTTGGCAAGTCCTTTACCTGTTCCGATACTCGGGTGCGAGCCGCTCGCTATGTTTCCGGCGGGTGACGCATTCCTCTGCATCCATATCGCCTGTAGGATAGACTTTTGGTTTTGGTGCGTCAAGGACAAAACTGTACACTCCAGCGCCCCTCCACCCTCTTGACAAAATGTGGGGGGGGGGGGGCATTCTATGCTTTGTACGGCAAGGTAGAGGTAAGCAGGACAAAAGTCTGGATAAGCCTTTAGGTTCCGCGAGGTGTGTAGGGAGGACAAAAGGAACACAAAAGGAACACAAAAGGGACGGGGTATTTTGTGTTAGGAAAGTGAGTTGTGCGATTCAGAGCCGTACTTTTATAATGCTAACACAAAATACCCCGTCCCTTTTGTGTTCGTCCTGCAACTGCCGAAGAGAGGGGATAGCGATGTATTGTGCCAGGTGTGGTTCACCGCTTGAGGACGGTGCGTGGTTTTGTGCCGGATGTGGGGCACCGGTTGGGCGTGAGGGGCAGGCACCGCTAGGGCAGGCGTCGGCACCGGCCCAGGGTCCGCTTCCGCCCGCCACGCCGCAACCTGTGATGTCGCCTCCACCCGTCGTGCCGCAACCTGTTGCGTCTCCTTGTGTGCAGGCGCCTCCGGCAAAGAAGTCTCGACGCCTACCGATCATCATCGG
>JAIRXA010000070.1 GCA_031268525.1 Coriobacteriales bacterium
TCCAGGGCGTATTCGCCCATTCCCTTAAAGACCAGAGGGTGGCAGTTGTACAGAGCGGTTGGCGAGATGCCAATGCGCAGCTTGTCGGGATCTGCGGCTGCGCGCCAGGCAGCGATGTCAGCGTAGGCTTCTGCCAGCGTGCGGTCGACCTCGGCACGCTCCATCGTGCCAGCCTCGCGGTAGATGGTGCCCCGCAAACCCACCGCCTGGACCGCCCGCAGCGAGGCGCCCGTCTTGGTGATGTCTGCGACCGTGGTGATACCACTGCGTACGGCTTCCATCGCCCCCAGCAGAGCGGAATCCTGCCAATCCTCGGGTGTGAAGAGTTTTTCCCTGTCGGCGATATGCAGCTTCCAGGCGGCATAGGGAACATCGTTTATCAAGCCTCGCATGGCGGAATACTCAAGGTGTGTGTGCACATCGACGAAACCGGGCATCAGCGCGGCCAATCCGAAGTCTCGTTGTTCCTCGTCGGGATAGCAGGTCTTGAGCTTGGTGGCATAACCGATATCGACGATCCGACCATCACGCACCAATACCGCGCCGTTCTGAATGTACGGCTGGCTGACGGGCAGAACATAGCGGGCGATCAGGAGCATGGCGAGAACCTCCTTGACGGACAATGGGAGCACCACGGGCGGGCTGGACTGCCACAAACCGCTGCGGCAACGCGGATGGCAACACGAACGGCAACGCGGGCGACAAGGCGGATGGCAACACGGGCGACGCCACCACAGATGGCAACGCAGACGATAACACGGACGACAATCGCGGACGATAACACGGACGATAAACACCTGTCCGGTCCCTGCGACAGGTACGGCGTCCACCTTACCACAATGCTATACTGGATGACATGATGCAAGGGAGGGACACCACGAGGTGTGAACGAACTGTTTTTTCTCTTGCTGCCACGATTGGCTTCTGGAGGTGCGTCCATGCCAAAAGGATTGGTTCGTTTTATCTTTGCCATGACGCTTATTCTCGTCGCCATCACACTGATTTCCTGCAATTCGAAAACAGGCGATGACCTCGCCGAAGTGCCGACAGAGGCTCCCACTCCGCCTGACGGAGGCACTGATGGCGCGATAGGGAGAGACGAGGGAACTCCCTCGACGGGCGGGAGCGCATCCGACGGGGCGCTGTCCTTCGAAGAGCTGGTAGCCGCTCATGAATTGCCGTTGGCGGGCAATCCGATAGCCGGGAGCTACATCACCACCTCAGGCATCGACATGCGATTGGGCGAGGACGGGTCCTATCGTTGGGACGAAGGGGTGATGGATGGTCCATTGCTGACGGGTAGTTACACGGTTTCGGCTGGCACCATGCAGCAGATGCCCACAGGGGAGATGGACTACGTCTTTGAATCGCAAACCGGGCCCGTTTACACGGTGATCATCGAGTTCGACGCGGAAAGCGCTCAGGCTACCGGAGCTGTCTCGGGAACCATTCAGGTCTTTGACGCCTATTCTGATACGGTCTTTCGCGTTACCGATTTGCGCAATTACGTCCAATTTGAGGCTACACGCGTATAGGGAGGGTAGAGGGAGACCGTCTACGAGAACTGCTCGGGGCGATACAGAGCCCCTTTATGCTAGAATTCCTTCTGTTGCGTTTCGAGGCGAGGCGAAAATCCTCACCGGTGGTAAAGGGCGACCTGCTGTTTGAGGGCATGGTCAGCCACAAGCCCACAAGCCACGCGTAAAGCCACGTGGTCGATCCAGTGGAAATCTGGAGCCGACGGTCAAAGTCCGGATAGGAGAAACGGGAGCCCCCTTGGCTATCGTCGAATTCGATCAGGTCGTATACCACTACGAAAACGTCGGCGCGTCCCTGCCTGAGAGGAAATCCGCTCAGGCGTCCGCGACAGTCGAAACGCTTACCCAAACGTCCGCGACAGCCGAGACGCCCGCCTTTACCCAAGCACTCTCGTTTGCTCAGACGCCCGCACTCGACGGCCTCTCCTTGAGTGTGGAAGCTGGCGAGTTTGTTGCGGTCATCGGCGCGAACGGTTCCGGTAAGTCTACTCTTGCTCGCCATATCAACGCTCTGCTCACCCCGAGCGCAGGACGCGTGTTGACCTGTGGGCTCGATACCGCCGACCCCGAGTTTACCTTCGAGATACGCGCTCAGGCAGGCTATCTGTTTCAGAATCCCGACGCCCAGATGGTCACCAGCGTGGTTGCCGATGACGTAGCCTTTGGGCCGGAAAACCTCGCCATACCCCATGCCGAGATCGTCGAGCGCGTTGACGAGGCGCTGGGCAGTGTGGCAATGGACGCTTGGGCCGAGCGCAATCCCGCGCACCTCAGCGGTGGCCAGAAGCAGCGCGTCTGTCTGGCGGGCGTGCTGGCCATGCGTCCGAACATACTCATTTTGGATGAACCGGGCGCCATGCTCGATGCCCGCGGGCGTCGTGGCATCCGCCGTATCGTGCGTGAGCTCTCACGGGCCAAAATGACTGTCATTCTCATCACCCATTTCATGGAGGAGGCCGTACTTGCCCAGCGTGTCATCGTCATGGATCATGGACGCATCGCACTGAGCGGCTCACCTTCTGAGGTATTCACCAACAAGCAGCGGCTGCGCGAACTGGCACTCGACGTGCCCTTCTCGCTCCTGCTGGCCGAGCAGCTGCGCGACCGCGGTCTGCCGATATCTGAGATCGTGACCCCCGAACAACTGAAGGAGGAATTGTGTCGCTGGTATGCGAGCATCTGAGCTACACCTACTCCTCACATGAAGGCCGCATCGAGGCCTTGCGGGATATCTCATGTACCGTAAACGAAGGTGAGTGTCTCGCCATCATCGGGCACACCGGATCGGGCAAATCAACGCTCCTGCAGCTGATGTGCGGCCTGATCTCCCCCACTGCCGGGCGGGTTCTGCTCGACGGCGAGGATATCACGAGTAAGTCGGTGCGTCGTCGCCTGCACACCGAGGTTGGCATGGCCTTTCAGTACCCCGAATACCAGCTCTTCGCGCCAACGGTCGCCGAGGATGTGGGTTTTGCGGCACGCAATGCCGGACTGCCCGCCGAGGAAGTCACACGACGGGTGCGCCTTGCCATGGAGCGCGTGCGCCTGGACTACGAGCGCTATGCGTCCCTCTCCCCCTTTGAGTTGTCCGGCGGAGAGAAGCGACGGGTCGCTTTGGCGGGGGTCATCGCAACCGAACCGCGCATCCTGCTCCTCGACGAACCGGCAGCAGGTCTCGACCCGGCAGGCAGGCGTGAGATGGATGCGATCCTGAAGCGCTTTACTCAGAGCGGCATGGGCATCGTCATGGTCACGCACAGCATGAACGATGTCGCACGATTGGCGCAGAGAGTCCTCGTCCTCAAGGACGGCAGTGAGGTGGAGCAGGGCACACCCCTTGAAATCTTCGCGCGCGCCGAAGATCTGCGAGCCATCAACCTCGGTGTGCCGCAGGCTGAGGAGTACGCCGCCACACTGCGCGAGGCGGGCCTACCCCTGCCCGCAGGTCTCTTGACGCTGGAATCTTTGGCCGATGCTCTCGCTGCGCTCACTCCTGTTGGAGAAGGTGGCACGCATGGCCTTTGATATCGCCATCGGTCAGTACCACCACGCCGATTCGGTGATTCATCGACTCGACCCGCGAGTCAAGCTGACGCTGCTCATTGTCTGGATCGCCACGGTCTTCTGCGCCGACACATGGTGGGGCCTGTGTCTGTTACTGGCTTTTTTGCTTATTGTAATAGCACTTTCTCATATAGCATTCCGCGTGGTGATCAAGGCCTTTGCACCCCTGAGCTTCCTGCTGATCTTCCCTCTGGTCTTTAATGCCCTGTTCATCAACGCAGGTATGCCGCTGGTACATCTTGGACCGCTCCTCATTACCGACGAGGGTCTGTACCGTGGTGTCTTCATGACTCTGCGACTGTTCGAGTTGTTCCTCTCGGCAACCATTCTCACGCTCACAACCTCGCCTATCTCCCTGACCGGCGCCATCGCCTCGATGCTGGCTCCCTTTGAGCGTTTTGGCGTTCCGGCAGCCGAGATCGCAATGATGATCTCCATCGCCCTGCGTTTCATCCCCATTCTGATGGAGGATTTCGACCGCATTCGCAAGGCTCAGACCGCCCGTGGCGCCGTCTTCGACAGCGGTGGACCCCTTCGCCGACTGCGCGCTTTGATGCCCCTGCTCATACCGCTGTTTGCGCAGTCCTTCCATCACGCTGAGGAACTTGCCGTGGCGATGGAGAGTCGCTGCTATTACGGAGGTGCCCGACGTACCAGTTATCACATCCTACGGCTGGGCCTGCGCGACCTCGCGGCAGCATGCGTGATGCTCGCCTTGCTTATCGTGATGATCGTCTATCTGTAGGAGTAAGAGAGCGCGCAGTGATGGGCGACTCGACGAAGGGCCCGCCCCTGCCAAGGACACCGACATGGTCGGGATCTGGGGCACGTGCGCTTGCAGGTTCCGCAAAGCGTAGGGACGGCTGTGACCAATGTCATTAACTTGAGGGACAGTCCCTACACCTTGCGAAGCCCTCAGATTTTCCTGCTTTTGCGAGAAATCAGGTAGTTTGTGTACGAGATTGACGTTAGTAGCGATTTGAGGGGGCAAAAGGCATGTCTTCGAAAAGAGCTACTCACAGGAGCAGTTT
>JAIRXA010000179.1 GCA_031268525.1 Coriobacteriales bacterium
CCGTGTGTGACAAAGGTGTCGGGTATGCCGATTGTCAGAACCCGCGGTTGCGAAATGGCGAGATGGGCGAGCTCCTCTAACACTGCCGAACCAAAGCCGCCAATGGTCGTACCTTCCTCAAGCGTGACGATCAGCGGTGCTGCGGCCGCGGCACGCACGGCCTCCCCATCGAGGGGCTTGACCCAGAGCATGTTATAGACGCCTGCCTGAACCCCTGTCGCAGCAAGCAGCTCGGCTACCTCAAGTGCAGGGCGAACCATCCGCCCAAGCGCCAACAGGCTGACGTCTGCTCCCTCTCGCAGACAGATCGCCTTACCGAGCGGCAGAAATCTGGGCTCTCTATTCGCGACCGCCAATACGGTCTTTCCGCGCGGGTAACGGATGGCCATCGGGCCCTCATCAAAGTTCAGGGCCGTATGCAGTGCGTCTTGCAGCTGCTCTGCGTCGGCAGGCGCGACGAGACGCATTCCCGGTATCTGGCGTAGATACGCAAGGTCAAACAGGCCATGATGCGTCGTGCCATCCTCGCCGACCAGACCGGCGCGATCCACACAGAAGACAACATGCTGTTTCTGCAGGGCGACATTGGTCACCAGTTGATCGAAGGCGCGCTGCAGGAAGGTCGAGTAGATGGCGACGACAGGGAGCTTTCCTCCGAGGGCAAGGCCCGCCGCCAAAGCGACGGCATGCTCCTCGGCGATGCCAACGTCGAAGAAGCGCTCCGGATGGCGCGCGGCAAAGCTCGCCAAGCCGGTGCCATCGGCCATGGCTGCCGTGATGGCGACGAGTTCTGGCCGTGTCTCGGCCTCGGCCAGCAGGGCCTGTGAAAAAACCGCCGTGAAGCTTGGCATATCATCCGATGCCTGTGCAAGCTCTCCGGTATCGGGGGCATAGCCGCCGACCCCGTGAAAGATATCCGGTCGTTGCTCGGCGGGAGTATAGCCCCGCCCCTTCTGAGTCACGGCATGGACAAGCACCGGCCCTGTCGCGCTGCGCGCAGTCTTGAGCGCCTCAATCAGAACACTGGTATTGTGGCCGTCAATCGGCCCAACATAGGTGATGCCCATATCCTCGAAAAAGGTTCCGGGAACGACGAGTTTTTTGACCGATTCCTTGGCCGTCTCGCCAGCGTTGACGAGAAAACGCCCAACGCGTCCTGCTGCGCCAAGACGATCCTCCACCGTATCACGCAAGGCGGTGTATGACTTACTCATTCGGATCTTCGCGAGATGCAGCGACAGCGCGCCGACATTGCGTGAGATGGACATCTCATTGTCATTGAGCACGATGGTCAGCCGAGTACCCGCCTGCCCAATTTGGTTAAGCGCCTCAAAGGCCAGGCCGCCGGACAATGACGCATCCCCTATCAGGGCGATGACCTCCTCATCACGTCCATCGAGGTCGCGCGCCAGAGCGAGCCCCAAAGCGATGGACAGGGAATCCGAGGCATGGCCGGAATCGTGCGTATCGTAAGGGCTCTCCTCGCGTCGCGTAAAACCCGCGAGCCCACCAAAACAGCGCAGGGTATCAAAGACCTTATCACGACCCGTGAGCAATTTGTGGGCATAGGACTGATGTCCAACGTCGAAGACGAGCTTGTCGGTGGGGAGGTCGTAGACGGCATGAAGCGCAAGTATGATCTCCACGGCCCCAAGACTGGATGCGAGGTGACCACCGTTCGTAGAGGTCACCTCGATCAGGCGTGCGCGAAGCGCGGCAGCAAGGGCCTGTAACTGCCGAGCATCAAAGTTGGCAAGTTCAGCTGCCGTTGGTATGTACAGATCCGGCGTCATCGGCTCTCTCGTCAGTATCCGCGCTCTGCGTTTCGTTGACATCTACACGGTCAGTCTCCGCAGTCGCTTCTGTCGTGATATCCCCCTGCAGACTCGCCAATTCCTCGGTCGAGAAATCCGTACGATCTATCATCTCAGCACAGATGCCACCGAGTCGAAGCGCCTCCTCATAGAGGTCGAGGCTCTTCTCGAGAGGAATGTCCTTTGATCTGACCTGAACGACAATTTCTTCAAGGCGTTCGCGAACTCGCATATAAGAACCCTGATTATCCATGAATCGCCTTCTTCTTCATCTCGTGTCAACCTGTATCATCTCGACGCTATTCTGCCGAGCACACCGTTCACAAACCGCGGTGAATCGTCCTCGCCGCCAAAATCCTTGGCAAGCTCAACCGCCTCATTGATACTCACGCTTGAGGGCACGTCTTCACAGTAAAGCATCTCAAAGGTTGCCAGGCTCAAGATGCTGCGGTCGACTAAGGGCATTCGATTGAGTGACCAGTTCTCAGAGGTGGAAGCTATCAAGCTATCAAGTTCCTCACGGTGTGCCCTGACGCCGTTGAGCAGGCATCGCGTATAGTCACAGGGCAAGCCAAGCTCTTCCACATACAGAGCCTCGTCGAGGATCACGTCGGTGCCCACGCCGGTGATTTCGCTGGCAAACAGCAGTTGCAGGGCCTTGCGGCGTGCCGAACTGCGAGCCTTATGTATACCGGGCTGTCGCGCCATGTCTACTCCGGAAACTGTATCCCGGCCACAAAGACATCGACAGCGCCGACCGACACACCCACCTGGCACTCAAGCGTCTCGACAACCGTCTTGCGGATCTGCTCAGCGACATCCTGAAGACGATAGCCATAAAAGATATGCACCTGTACCGTCACCACGATCTCGCCGCTCTCATCAGCAGTAATCAAAACCCCCTGCGAGGGATACCGTCGGTTGAAAGCCGAAATGATGCCACCAGAAATGGTCGGAGCTCCAACCTGTGAAACACCCTCAACCGCAACGACTGCCGCCGAGATGATAGCCTCAACGACCCCGGGGGCAATGGTCAGCCCTTCGATGGAGAAACGCTCATCCATGTCAATCCTCTTTCCGTTCGGTACGCTCCTTGAGCTCCTTTTACTCGTTACGCCCAATCCTTTCGACGCATGGGGGTTTTGCTTTCTAGAGCCCGAAGTGCGTCTCGATGAAATCAGTGTACACTACCCCATCCGCAAAGTCCGGCTCATCCAGAACACGCAGATGGAAGGGGATGGTGGTCTGTATGCCCTCAATCACAAGCTCCTGCAAAGCCCGCCTGCCTCGCGCGATGGCCTCAGCGCGGTCAACACCCCAGACAATGAGCTTGGCGATCAGTGAATCATAGCTCGGCGGCACGGTATAACCCTGATAGATATGGGTATCGACACGCACGCCGGGACCCCCTGGGAGTCTGAGTGCCGTAATGGTACCGGGGCTCGGCCAGAAATGCCTGTCCGGATCCTCGGCATTGATGCGGAATTCGATGGCGTGGCACAGCGGCGCCAAAGGCGCACGATCGCAAAAACTGATCGCCTCACCAGCGGCGATGCGTATCTGCTCTTTGATGAGATCGGTGTCGGTGATGGTCTCGGTGACCGGATGCTCAACCTGTATACGAGTGTTCATCTCCATGAAGTAGAAGTTGCCTTCGGTGTCGAGCAGGAATTCGACGGTTCCCGCACCGACGTAGGATACCTCCCGTACCGCTCGAAGCGCCGTCTCGCCCATTCGGGCACGCAGCTTGGGCGTCAATGCGGGAGAGGGAGCTTCCTCGAGCAGCTTTTGATGACGCCGCTGGATTGAGCAGTCACGCTCGCAAAGGTGTACCGCATTGCCCTGAGTGTCGGCGAGCACCTGTATCTCCACATGCCGTGGCTTGAGCAGATATTTCTCCAGATAGACCTCGTCATTGGCAAAGGCGGCCGCGGCCTCGGTCTTTGCCGCGATGAAAGCGGATTCCAAGCTTGCCTCGTCCTCAACGACGCGCATTCCCTTGCCACCGCCGCCAGCGCTCGCCTTGATGAGCACCGGATAGCCAACCACGGCAGCGAAACGGACGGCCTGGGATACGTCGGTGACCGGCCCGTCCGAACCGGGTACGGTAGGTACGCCGATACGCGCCATCGTCGCCCGCGCGATGTTCTTGTCGCCCATCATCTCGATAGCCTGAGCTGTCGGACCGATGAAAACGAGATCGTTGTCAGCACAGGCTCGCGCGAAGGTGGCATTCTCCGCAAGAAAGCCATACCCGGGATGAATCGCCTGAGCGCCATGCGAGGTAGCTGCTCCGATAATCGCCGACATATTCAGATAGGACTGTGCCGAAGGGGTCGGTCCAATGCAGACCGCCTCGTCGGCCAGCCTGACCGCCAGGGTATCGCGGTCGGCATCGGAGTACACGACCACACTGGTCACGCCGAGCTCGCGCAGGGCACGCACGATACGCACAGCCACCTCGCCCCTGTTGGCTATCAGAACCTTGCCGAACATGCGCTCAACCCGCCAGGGGTTCAAGATAAAAGAGCACGGTACCATACTCAACAGGCATGGTGTTCTCGATACAGACTTCGCGGATGGTGCCCATCTGTTCGGCAGTGATTTCGTTCATCAACTTCATCGCTTCAACGATGCAAAGCGCCTGACCGGCGGTCACCTCGTCGCCGACCTCAACGAAAGCCGGCGCATCGGGTGAGGGGGCAGCATAGAAGGTACCCACCATCGGCGAAGTAACGGGCAGCCAGGTGGCGGGACGATTGACGCTGTCATCTACGCTGGGGGTGGCTTTGTGCATATCAGGCACGGTCTCGGTTGACGCAAGGGGGCTCGCGTTCAGCGTCTCGGCGATACCTCCCTGCCCCGGTGCACGCACGGTAATCTTTGCGCCCGCTTCCTCCACCGTCACTTCACCGATGCCACTTTCCTGCACGGCCTTGATCAGTTCCTTGATTTGTCCCATATCCACGTTCTGTTCCTCCTTCGTACCGGCAGCTTCGCCCTCCAACAAGAAATCGGTCTTCTCGGAGGTACGGTGCTTTGAGAGATAGGTTTTGGCCTCGACCGGGAACAGCGCCCACATCAAGACATCTTCCTCGCTGTGCGCCAGCTCGCCCGCTTCGGCCTCAACCTCCGCGTAGGTAGTGGTCACAAGACTGCTCGGAGGCGTATCGGCATCGAGAGGCTCGCTGGCCCCGAGAACCTTCTTAACGATGTCGGGATCAAGCGGACCGGGCGCCTTGCCATAAGAGCCCGCGACATAGTCTCTCATTTCGGTTGAGATGACGCTCCAGCGCTTGCCGGTCAGCACATTGAAGACCGCCTGAGTTCCAACGATCTGCGACATCGGCGTGACAAGCGGTGGATAGCCCACCTCGGCACGCACGCGCGGTATCTCCTCCATGACGTCTGGCAGGCGATTTGATGCCTTTTGTATCTCCAGCTGGCTGACCAGGTTGCTCATCATGCCGCCCGGCACCTGATGCGAATAGACCTGCATATGAATCAGCGAGCTGACGCCGCGCTTGTAATGACCGCGCTCTCGCACGCCCTCCCAGTACTGGGCGATCTCAAAGAGCAGATCGAGATCCAGGCCGGTGTCGTAGCCGCTCTCGCGCAGAGCCGCAACGACCATCTCGACCGCTGGCTGTGAGTTGCCAAAGGCCAGGGGCGCACTCGCGGTATCGACGATGGCGGCACCAGCCTCGGCGGCCTTGAGATAGTTGGCCGGCGCCATACCACCGACGTAATGACAGTGCATGTGTACCGGCAGACCGATCTGCTCCTTGAACGCTTTGACCAGCCGTTCGGTACGGTAGGGCGTGAGCATGCCCGCCATATCCTTGATGCAGATGGAATCCGCTCCAAGGTCCTTGAGATTCTGTCCATACTCGATGAAGCTGTCCAGCGTATGCACGGGGCTCATCGTGTAGGAGATTGCGCCCTCAAAGTGCGCGTCGGCGGCCTTGATGGCCTCGGCACAGTCCACGACATTGCGAATATCATTCAGTGCGTCGAACACGCGAAACACGTCGATGCCGTTACGATGGGACGCCTTGATGAAGCGGCTGACGATCTCTCGAGAATAATGGTGATAACCCACGAGGTTCTGGCCGCGAACGAGCATCGCAAGCGGCGTATTCGGACAGTGTCGCTTGATGGTGCGCAGACGCTCCCAGGGGTTTTCATCAAGAAAGCGCAGGCAGGTGTCGAAGGTCGCACCACCCCAGGATTCGATGGCCCAGTAGCCAACCTTGTCCATCTTCGGCAGAATCGGCAGCATGTCTCCAATCTGCATCCGGGTTGCCCAGAGGCTTTGATGGGCATCGCGGATGGTCGTATCCATGATATGTAGAGTTCTCATAGGCACCTCCCGGCGCTCGCAACGAGGGACTGACGGGGACTGACGGGGACATGGGCGAGATCAGAAAGCCTCCGAAACGTGCCAACTGGCAATCTGCCAACCCGTGTGCTACAAAGGAATTGCCGAGTATATCAGCTGGATTGCCCAGTATATCAGCTTGGGGCTAGCAGAGGCTAAACTGGTCGCCAACGGATCGATTACGCTCGGGTGATGTAGCGTGCGTCACGGGTATCTATCTTGAGCACATCTCCATTAGTAACAAACATCGGCACCTGCACAATCGCTCCCGTTTCCAGAGTTGCCGACTTGCTGCCGCCCTGCACCGTATCGCCCTTGAATCCGGGCTCGGTCTCGGTGACCTCAAGCTCAACGAACATCGGCGGCTCGACACCGATCAGCTCCTCGCCCGCATAGTGCAAGGTCGCGGTGTCATTTTCCTTGAGCCACCGAGCAGCCTCACCAACTACCTCGGCACCCAGGGCGATCTGCTCGTAACTCACCGTATCCATGAAGTGATACTCGCTGCCGTCGGAGTACAGATACTGCATCTCCTTTTGCTCCATACGTATTTCTTCGAACTTCTCACCAGAGCGAAAGGTGAGGTCATTGACACGCCCCGTGCGGATGTCGCGCACCTTGGTGCGCACGAAGGCGCCACCCTTACCGGGTTTGACATGCTGGAACTCAATGATGACATAGGGCTTGCCGTCAATGAGGATGGCCTTGCCGTTTTTGAAGTCTGCGGTGGAGATCGCCACTGGTCGTCCCTTCTCTCTATACTGATACCTCCCAGTATAGCCCATCAGCCGCGCTTTCATCCTGCTCGGCTGAGGCGCTGCGTGTCGATGAATGAGCAGATGCAGTACAATGAGGCTGCAAGTGACGTATCGGCGCTGTCGTCGAGACGTTCGCCCACAAACATCGGCGCTGTCGTCGAGATGTTCGCCCACAAACACCCCGGAGGTGCCATGTCCGAGCGCTATACCACCGATTCGATCATCGGCGTTGAGGAAGCCCAAGCCCTGCTGCTGTCCCATGTGCGTCTTCTGAATGCAGAGCAGGTCGCACTCACCGAGAGCTACGGACGCGTCCTCGCCCAGGAGGTCGTAAGTGACATCGACATCAGTCCCTTTGACAATTCCGCAATGGATGGCTTCGCTCTACGCTTTGAGGATTTGCGTTTTGATAGATCCGCAACAGGGGACTCCGCAACAGGG
>JAIRXA010000042.1 GCA_031268525.1 Coriobacteriales bacterium
CGCCGAAGAGACGAAGACCTGATAGAAGAGCTCGGCGTTCACCGGCATCTCGTTGAGCCTGACCAGCGCTCCCTGCTCAAGAAGAGCCGTCTCATCGAGAACCTCTCCCGCAGCCAGAGCCGCCTTAAGCTCAGGGTCGGTGATCTGCGAAACATCGACAAAACGCGAAAGGGCAGCCTGCCCCGAGGAGGTCAGATAGTCGCGAGGGAGATAGTAGCCGGAATCGATGATGGTTTGCAGATTTACATCTTCGATAGCGGAGATATCCATGAACTCGAGCTGGCCGGTCTGGCCAATCGTGTTGAGGGCCTGCGTCTGATCGAGAATGCCGGGAATCTGAACGAGAAGCTGGTTGCCTCCTTGCACCTGGACGCTTGCTTCGGACGCCCCAAGCAGGTTCACGCGGCGATCGACGATCTCCTGAGCGGCATTTATCTCCTCTGTTGAGACGCTCGATCCATCCGTCTTGCTCGCCTGAAGCACGACAGAAAGCCCGCCCTGCACATCGAGGCCTTGGGTGATCTTCTTATCAGGTGGATAAAACATCACGACGGAGCCAACGAGCAGCACAAGCAACAAGACAAGTAACGTGATATGGGGTCGCTTCTGCGACGGCTTCTTCTTTACCTTGAATCTTCTGTCAGCCATGTTCTCCTCTTTACCGGTGAGCCTCAAAACGCTCATGAAGGCATCCGTATTAAAGCCTCCCAGAAAAATGAGAGACGATAAAGACAGATTCTATCAGTATATCCTATCTTAAAAGTCGTGAGAGGCAGGCGAGGATTCCCAGTCTGCAAGGAAAGAACCGTAGCGTCCCTGAAGGACGGCATGACGCGCCCGTCGCATGAGATCAAGCAGGTAGAAGAGATTATGCTGACTGAGGAGCACCGCGGCGAGTATCTCCTTGGACATGACAAGATGCCGCAGGTAGGCGCGCGTGAACTGCGTGCAGGTGGGACAGTGGCAGGCGGAGTCGAGGGGGCCAAAATCACGCGTGAATCGGGCATTGCGCAGGTTCAGACGGCCCTCGCTGGAAAAGACCGTACCCGTGCGCGCAATGCGTGTGGGTAAGACGCAATCAAACATATCCACTCCCAACGCGATCGCTCGAACCAGAGTCGTTGGGTTGCCGACCCCCATCAGATAGCGTGGACGGTCTGCGGGCAGCGCACAGGCAACCTCGCCCAAGGTCTCAAGCATCACCGCATGTGGCTCTCCTACCGAGTAGCCACCTATGCCGAAGCCCTCAAATGCTCCTGTGTCATCAGATGTCTCGATATCGAGCAGACGCTCAATGCTTTCCAGACGCAGGTCGAGGAAGGTGCCTCCCTGCACAATGCCAAACAGAGCCTGTTGGGGGTTTTGCTGCGCCACACGGCAACGACGGGCCCAGGAGGCACTCCGCGCGACCGCCTGAGTGACCGCATCGCGTGATGAGGGCCAGGGAGGACACTGGTCGAGCTGCATGATGATGTCGCTTCCCAGTTCGTTTTGGATGCGCATGGTATCCTCGGGCCGCCAGCGATGGTGGCTTCCATCGATGATGCTGGAAAAGCTCACACCTTCATCGTCTACCTTGAGCGTGTCCGCAAGACTGAATATCTGAAAACCGCCAGAATCGGTGAGTATCGAATGCTCCCAGCCCATGAAGCGCTGTAGCCCTCCCGCCTGTTCGACGAGATCGGAGCCGGGACGCAGATAGAGATGGTAGGTGTTGGCGAGCACGATCTGTGCGCCGAGCTCCTCAAGCTGTGTGGGGGTCAGCGCCTTGACCGTGGCCTGAGTGCCAACCGGCATGAAGATCGGCGTCTCAATCTCCCCATGCGGTGTACTGAGTGTGGCGGCGCGAGCGGCGGTGACAGGGTCGCAAGCCTTGACCGTAAAGGAAAAACTGTTGGATGTGTTATTCAGCATGGCCTCATTGTATCAGCATGGCATCGCCAAAGGACAAAAATCGATAACGTCGTTCAAGACCTTCATCATAGGCGTGGCGGATGAGCTCGGGCGTCGCAAAGGCAGAAACCAACAGCAGGAGCGTTGAGCGTGGCACATGGAAGTTGGTAATCAGGGCATCAACCACATGAAAACGGTAGCCCGGCATGATATAAAGCGAGGTTTGCTCACCTGTGCGTGGCAACAGACATTCTCGATCAGAGTCCCAGGCGCTTTCCAGCGCACGCACGCTTGTGGTACCAACTGCGACGATTCGCCCGCCACGAGAATGTGCCTGATCGATGGCGGCAATTGTCTCGGCGCTCACATGGTAACGCTCCGTGTGAATGGCATGATCTTCGGGATGTTCTTCCATGATGGTGCGAAAGGTATCCAGACCAACCTCCAGTTCGACGGTTGCGAAATCAACACCTGCCAGGCGCAGACGTTCAAGCAGTTCGGTGGTGAAATGCAGTCCTGCAGTCGGCGCAGCCGCCGAACGCTCGGTGCGCGAATAGACGGTCTGATAGAGTTCATCATCGCCCGTAAATTCTGTGATATAGGGTGGAAGGGGTACCTGTCCCAGGGTGTGCAGGACAGCAGCGACCGTCAGACCAGGTGCGGCCTCCAGACGCACGAGTCGCAGACCGCGCTCACCCTGAGGCAGCCAGTCAAGAATGCTCGCACTCAAAGGTGAGATGCCACCCGATCTCGGGCCAAAAGAGATACGCGCTCCTGGTTTCAGGCGTCTCCCCGGCCTGACCAATGCCTCCCACAGCTCAACATCCTGTGATGTAAAGGCAGCACATCCCCGTGCACTCGAGGCACCTGCAGCGCCCACAGCATCCGAGGCACCCACAGCATCCGAGGCACCCACAACACTCGAGACTTCCGCAACATCAGAGGCACCTGCACCATCCGCAGCACCCGAGACCAGGGTAGTGTCGACGCGCCGCAGGAGCAGCACCTCAGCCTTCCCTGCACCAGGCTCACGCGTTCCCAACAGGCGCGCGGGCATGACCCGTGTCTCGTTGGCAACGAGCAGATCGCCAGGTGTGAGGTAGTCGGCGATATCACTGAAATGTCGGTGACTGATAATGGCACTCGTTCGATCCAATACGAGCAGTCGACAGGAATCACGGGTTTGTGCCGGCTGTTGCGCGATCAGTTCTTCGGGAAGATCGTAGTCAAAATCAGCCGTCAGCATCGCGGGTCCCCTGAGGATTCAGAGCCGACGTCCTGCTCACGGTTCCCTCTGTTTCCGTCGCCCCGTGCTCCACGTGCCGCTCCTCTCGCCGTGCCGCACGCCGTGCTGCACGCTCCAGTTCCGCCTCGCGCCGTGATGACGCACAGCCACAGTAATTCTGACGATACATGCCCCGCTCACGAGAGAGCCGTGTCGCCTCGGGATAATCCGCACGATAGTCGACAAACAGGGAGACGAGTCCCAGCGAGGTTGCCGCACACTCCAATTCTTCGGCGATGACTTCGGTAAACTGCCAGGGACTGACGCTCAGACTCGTTGCGATTGCCCTGATCCCCTGTTCGCGGGCGGTCTGTGCCAGACGAGTAAAGCGCAGGCGATAGCACCTACGACATCGCTCCTGGCGCTGTTCGCGCATCTCGAGAGATTCCGAGACGCCCTCCACGCAGGGAAAAATACCCTCATTACCTGCGATGGCCGCATGAAAGGCCTCGGGGTCGTAGGAACCCTCTATCACGGCAAGACCCGTATCCTCGGCAAAATCGCGAAAGCCTGTACGGCGGCGTTCATATTCCTCCGCCGGCTCGATATTCGGATTGCCATACCAGGCAACAGGCTCGTATCCCGCCTCGCGCAGCCGTCGTAAGGGCATGAGCGAACAGGGTCCGCAGCAGATATGTATGAGGACTTTATGCATCAAAGGATTATACTAACACCATACGCAAAAGACGGGGGAGGTTAACGATTGTCATGGAAGTTTCTCGTAGCAAGATAGCCTGGGCGGCCGGCGGTTTTCTCGTCGGTATGCTGCTGCTGCTTTTTGGCGGCGGGTATGTACAGTATACTCTGGGTATGTGGGGCTTGGTCATCACCGAGCTTGGCATTCTCGTCTTTGCCATCGTCAGCGCGCTGGTCAGCCGCCTCGATCTACGAGCCGTTTTTCGTATCAGACGCGGAAGAGCCTGGCAGTGGCGCGGATGCCTGTATATCTATCTTGGAACCTTCTTCATAACCTACGCCTGCTCAATGGTTCTCTCGGCGCTCTTCCCGCAGATGACGGAGGTCAGCGAGTCTCTGACAGGCTTCATCACCTCAGGTCCCTATATCTTTGCACTCATCGCCGTATCTATCCTGCCGGGAATCTGCGAGGAGGCCTGGCATCGAGGAACCCTGCTGAGCAGCCTCGGTTCTCTCAAAAGTATCGTGTTACGGGTTGTCATCATGGGCCTCGTCTTCGGACTGTTTCACCTCGACCTGTTCCGCTTCCTTCCGACCATGGTGCTTGGTATGGGACTGAGCTATATGCGCATAAAGACCGACAACATGCTGATGCCGATGACCTTCCATGCGGTGAATAATCTGATTCCCATAAGCATCAGTTTCCTGCTGCTGCCTCTTGCCCAGACGATGGAAGCACAGACGGTCGGCGGCACGGATCCTGTGCTTGGAACAGCGACAGTCATTGCCTTCACGACATTTTCTCTGGCGTCAGGCATTTTGTTCATCCACCTGGGGAGACGGCGATTGAGCGATCGTCCACAGGCGGGGGCACCACGGCAAGCAAGCACGTTACAGCCACCACCACCAAGCACACCTCCGTTGACTATCTCCTCATCGGCATCAGTGCTGGTGCCGATGACAAACGAACAGGTGGCTGAGTATCATGCGGCTGAACAGCGCGCCCGCCGGACGACGGTCATCATCGTCGTCGTCTGTTGCTCGGTCGTTTTGCTGTCGTGCCTTGCCTGCTTCGGAGTAGCTCTGTTGGAGGCGGTCGACGTCTTGCAGACGTCCGCCTAAGCATCAAGGGGCGGCTTGTCATCGGGCCACTTGAACACAAAATATCGTGTGAATCAAAGAAGGCGACCTGTTGGTCGCCTTCCCCTGTGTTGGATGTCAGTATCTGACTAGACCTTGCGGACGTTGCTCGCCTGGAGCTTGCCATTCTGGCCGGTGGTGATATCAAACTCCACCAACGCGTCCTCTTCGAGGGTCTTGAACCCATCGGACTGGATTTCCGAATAGTGGACGAACAAGTCGTCCCCGTCATCCCGAGAGATGAACCCATAGCCTTTATCCGGATTGAACCACTTGACTTTCCCTTCAGCCATGTCTTGCCTTTCTTTCTGCCCACTGGGCAAACCACAAACGACACAGGTTTCAACCAAGAAACCTGGGCCGCGAACCAATGAGCTCGTTTGAGCTCTTGAGAGATTTTACCATATTGTTACCTGATCGCTCCGTAAATCTGTATTTTTCTGATTCTTCTGCGGATTTTCCCTGGATTTTTGCCCTCAAAACAGCGGACGAAACACCGGGTGGGGCTATTCACCGATTTTTACGAGAGGAGCATAGCCAAGAAGCAGCTTCTTGGTCGAACCACTCTTGTGAAACTCGATGGTGATCGCCTCGCCGTCGACCGCAAGCACCACTCCCCTGCCAAAGGTTTTATGATCGATCTCGTCACCGACCGAAAAGATGAGCGATTCGCGGATGTTGCGCATGGCTTCGCGTTCGGCATTCGCCGTATCGTTTGTGGTGCCACTCGAACCGAAGACTCTGCTCTCTCCGAGCTCCTTCCTTGAGCCTGAGCCAAAGGTGCCCTGTCGATCACCACGTTTCTCCCAGCCAAAACCGCGATAGGATTGCGAGCCGACTCCGCTGATCTTGAGCAATGTCACAGGAATCTCGGCAACAAAGCGCGAGCGCGGATTGGTCTGGGTACGACCAAAGAGATTGCGCGTCTGGGCATGAGTGACGAACAGGAGCTCACGTGCTCGCGTGATGGCGACATAGGCAAGACGTCGCTCTTCCTCGACGCCACTCTCCGCCTCAAAGGCGGCGACATGAGGGAAGAGCGATTCCTCGAGTCCAGCAATGAAGACAACGGGGAATTCAAGGCCCTTGGCAGAATGAATGGTCATGAGGGTGAGATAGTCCTCCCCTGCAAGCAGACTGTCGAGGTCCGAACGAAGGGCCAGCCACTCCATGAAGGCAATGAGTTGAGGAGCAGGGGCGTCGGAAGCGAGATCGGACGTGGCGTCCACGAGCCCTGGTGCGGGATCGGCAGGATCGGACGTGGTGTCCACGAGCCCTGGTGCGGGATCGGCAGGATCAGCGAGCCCTGGTGCGGGATCACCGATATCACCGGGTTCGCCGAGCTCGGTGGGATTGTCAACAGTATCAACAAAAGCTGGAGCGAGAATGGAGGTCTCATCGGCCGATGAGGGATCATCTTCGAGCTCATCGACCTCATCCTCGGTGTGAATCTCATCGTATTCCTGAGTAACGCCGAAGAACTCCTGAATGTTTTCGATGCGTCCACGCGCCTCGTCGTTGTGCTCCGCTTCAAGTGCAGCGATAAGACCACTGCGCTCGACCAGCATCTCGACTATGCTGCGCAGGTCACCGCGATAGCCGCGTGCATCCTTTATCAGCTGGCAGAAGCGTGCGAGCTCATCACGCGCCCTCCTTGACAGGCTGTCCTCCGCACACACAAGCTCGGCTGCCTCCAGAAAACTCACACCGTCATCCCAGGCACGCGCAAGGATATCGGATTCTGCCTTCTTGCCCAAACCACGCTTGGGAACATTGAGTATACGACGTGCGGCGATATCGTCCCGTGGGTTTACCACAAGCTTCAGATAGGCCATGACATCGCGAATCTCCGCGCGGTCAAAGAAGCGTGTGCCGCCGACGATACGATAGGGCACGCCAGCTCGCAGCAACTTGTCTTCCAGCACACGCGATTGGGCGTTCGTGCGATAAAAGACCGCAAACTGCCGATACGCGCGCCCCTCGCGGTGTAGTCGTTCAACTTCCGAGGCGATCCAGCGCCCCTCGTCGCGCTCGTCTGCGGCTTGGTAAAGGGCGATCTGCTCGCCTTTTGATCCTTCGGTGTAGAGGCGTTTGGACTTACGGTTGGCGTTGTTGGCAATAAGCGCGTTGGCTGCATCGAGGATGGTCGCGGTCGAACGGTAGTTGCGTTCCAGTCGCACGACCCTCGCGTCGGGATAATCCTGCTCGAACTCCAGGATATTGCGAATGTCGGCACCACGCCAGGAGTAGATCGACTGATCATCGTCACCAACCACCATCAGATTGCGCGTCGCGGCGGCCAGCAGGGTGCAGATGCGATACTGGGCATGGTTGGTATCCTGATACTCATCGACGAGCAGGTACTGAAAACGCCTCTGGTAGGCGCCCAGTACCTCTGGGTTATCGCGCAAGAGCAACCAGGCATTGAGAAGCAGGTCGTCAAAATCCATCGCATCGGATTGTCGCAGACGCGCCTGGAGCGCCTGGTAGAGCCGCGCAACCAGGCGAGTATACGCGTTGTCTGCCTGCGCCTCATACGCATCGGGAGTCAGTAGTTCGTTTTTCGCCTGCGAGATACTGGCGCGGATCCGGTTGATCGGGAACTGTCGAGGATCGACATTTGCCTGTGCGTAGAGCTCTTTGAACAGACGCTTGCTGTCGTCCTCATCATAGATAGAGAAATTCCGGGTATAACCCAGCAGGGTTGCATCCTGCCGAAGCAGACGCACGCACATCGCATGAAAGGTCTGCACCCACATGCCGCGTAGACCACCCGCCAGCAGCTCGGAAAGACGCTCGCGCATCTCAGCTGCTGCTTTATTCGTAAAGGTGATCGCGAGTATCTGGTAAGGCGAGACGCCGATATCCTCGATGAGGTGTGCAATGCGGTAAGTCAAAACGCGCGTCTTACCGCTGCCGGCACCCGCGAGCACCAACAGAGGCCCCTCGGTCGTCTCAACCGCTCTACGCTGCTCCGTATTCAGACTTGAGAGATCGACAGCCATCCTCTAGACAATCGTCTTTCCGACCGCGGCGGCTATGACGCGCAGTTCATCCATCAACGACGCGAAGGCTGCGAGCGTCAACTGTTGAGGTCCGTCAGATTTCGCCTGCTGTGGATTGGGGTGCACCTCGATCATCAACGAATCGCAACCAGCGGCGATGGCGGCCTTGGCCAGCGAGGGAATCAGGTCAGCCTGACCGGCAGGGTGAGAAACATCCACACAGATCGGGAGCAGGGATCGTTTGTGAATGACGGGCACCGCCGAGATATCGAGGGTAAAGCGTGTCGCCGTCTCAAAGGTGCGCAGACCGCGCTCGCAGAGCATAATGTTGGGATTGCCACCCTGGGTGAGGTATTCGGCCGCGGAGAGCCATTCGTCGATAGTCGCCGCCATACCCCGCTTGAAGAGGACGGGAGCGTGGTTTTCGGCCGTTGCCGAACCCACGCGCTTGAGCAGATCGAAGTTGGCCATGTTGCGCGTGCCGATCTGCAATGCGTCTACATAAGACATGACCAGATCGACATGCGCCGTATCCATGACCTCGGTCAGGGTTCCCAAGCCATGCTTCTTGCCCGTATCGGCCATCAGCTTCAGGCCTTCTTCGCCCAGACCCTGGAAGGAGTACGGGCTGGTTCGTGGCTTGAAGGCACCGCCGCGTATCCAATGCAGCCCCAGGTCGGCCAGGGCAGCACCAACCAGCTCCATCTGCTCGGCATCTTCGATGGAGCAGGGGCCAGCAAGCATCGTGATCGTGCCGGACTGGTGATAGGGAACATAGCTCATCCGTGCATCTCCTTTGCGACGCGCAGGATGGTCTCCCAGATCGTGCGTAGATCGTCCGAGTACAAAGGCCCACGGTTGTAATGCGCCACCCGCTCAAAGATTTCCTCCTCGCGCTTCGGGTCATAGAGCGCAAGCTGGGCATTGGGTTTAAGCGCCCGAATCGCCAGTGACTTCTCGGCGCGTTGATTCAAGAGGGCAACGATCTGACTGTCGATGGTGTCGATATCGGCTCTCAGACTTTCGATGTCTTTTAGGGCTTGTTCCTCAGCCATACAACAACCCTTCTCTTGGTACCTTTGGTTCATTTGTGCGGATTCGTAGTCTAGCATAGAGTGAAAGGGTGCAGGAGGAATTGTGAGCAGCACGTCGGGAACCAGACATGAGCGCTCTTTATCGATCACTGAATAATTACTCTTAAAAGACCACGGATTTGTACGTAAAGTTCAGGCAGTTACTGCAAGGAAGTACGGCGGATATCTCATTAGGGTCGGTGGTCGCACGTCCGTTGCCGCACGCGACATAGCTGCCCCAAGTCTGGTAGTAGGTCCTCGCCACATAATTGGCGCAATGTTCACGATCATGCGGTGCTTCGGCTTTTCCTGATGCCGACGATCCGCCACTCACTTGCTCAAGCTCTTTGTCCGACAACGCCTTTTCGTCCAATTCGCTCATGGTGTTCTCCTTCGATCAGCGACTCCCTGATTCTCATGCGATGAAAACTTGCCCAGAGCCGCAAGACTTCTATTGATTTCCACTATACTACATTATGTTAACGGCCTGCTCATTACCAATATTCATAAACAATACCTTTGTCGCCTTAGTATGCCTTGAGCAGAGATCTCTGAAGAGGCAGCTCTGCTCAAAAATCAAAACGGTCTGTAGTAAAATGACACGGCAAGGACTTAAGATAAACTGAGATTTTCTCGCCGCTTTGATCAGATGAGAGGCATTGCCATGAAACTCAATGCGGAAATTATCGCGCAGAATCTTCAGAAGGCGATGGATGTTCAAATTATAGGCCCCCCCCCCCCAGAAACTTTCACTGAGGCATACCTGCTTTCTCGAAAAGGATACCGTACTGGAATCGGATTCTGTCTACCTGATGGAACATGCTGACCCGGGCAGAGTTCCGTTACTGCCAGAGGGTTGCCTTCTGGTCGTTATCGACGAAGATCCGACCAATCTGGGGAAATGGCGCTATTCCAGCACGGTCAATAATCTGACGCTCCTGGTGGTAAAGAACCGGATTAAGATTACTGCAGTCTGCAACCACATCCTCAAAATCTTTGAACACTTCACAACATGGGAGAATCAACTCAGAGAAATTATTCAAGGTTCTGGAAACATAAAGGAAATGATTACCATAAGCGTACCGAATTTCGAAAATCCAATTGGCGTGGTAGATCAAAAAATGCAGGTCATAACTTCTGTGGATATCGTGGATTCGCAGTTTGCTGAAACATCAATGAAATACTCTGTCAATGACAGGCCGACCTTTCCCAAAGACATACCGGCGGAGCTGATCATGAAAAATCACATCAAATATAAGGCAAAGCGTGTTCCCTATTTTTATGTGGATAAATCGATTTACTCTGTCAATCTGTTTTCTGACGATGACTATATCGGCTCGGTAAGTCTCGCAGCCAAATTTCGACCATTGACACATGCCGACATGGCTCTATTTGAATTTTTGGCAGAATTTTTACGTGAAGGATTATTGAAGCTCACGCCCGTTAAGGTTCATGAGAAAACCTGCCTGAGAAGTGTATTCATCAGTCTGTTGAAGAAAGCTGAAGTCAATGGAAAAGCCATCAAGGAGGCTTATCGGGGCCTCGATGACAAGCATCAATTTACAATCCTATGTCTTTATAACTCAACAATACATAGAGACATTCCCCCTGAATATATATGCGAACAGATAGAGCTCAGAATAGACGGATCATTGGCGACCTGCGTAGATTCGGAGATTGTTATCCTTCTGAGTCTTGATGCACGGCAAAGCAATCTCGAGGATGCAATTCGCGGAATTTCCAGTTTTCTCGCAGAGTTCGATTTCCTGGCGGGCGTCAGCAACATATTCACCGAATTGGAAGACGTGTATTTCAATTATCTCCAGGCAAAATATGCGTTAGCAATAGGTTCTGGGACCAAGGCGGGTCAATCCTATTATCTTTTTCAAGAATTTGCCCTGTTATATCTTCTCAATAAAATGCTGGAAGACTTACCGCCCAGGTTCTTCGTGCCACCAAAGTTGATGCTCCTGAGCAGCTCTGGCAATACTTCAGGTGCAGAATACTGGAAAACACTGCATGTTTATCTGAAGAATTCCATGAACGTAACGCTTACTGCCAATGAACTTGGAATTACTCGAGGCTCCCTGTACAAACGCCTGGAAAAGATACATAAAATTCTGGGCATCGATCTGTACAACGCGAAATACCGATTGTATGTCGAAATCTGCATGAGTCTCATCGAATGGAACATCGAAAGCAAACAGGGGTAGAAAGGTTCTGAGACGGCATTATCGCTACAGATGCCTATCGTTTCATCGATAGAAAAATACCCAATAATGCCATGGCGCATTTGCAACCATGGCATTATTGGGTGTCGATAAGGCGAGGGGTACCTCAATAGACGATGGTGACCTTCTGAGATTCGGCAGGATTATTGGCCATCTTGAAAGCCTCAAGTATGTCATCCTGTTTGAACTGGTGTGATATAAGTGGAGCAAGATCGTATTTGTTTGATTTCATCATTTCAAGAACGTCAGGGGCAACATCTTCATAGCGACCATCGCCACATCCGCAGATACAGAGATCGTTATAGCAAACCTTTATGAGATCGAGTGTCTTTGGATGATGGTGAACTCCTACGATCGATAAAACTGCACATCTTGATGCAAGTTCCATAAAGTAATCAACACCTACATCAACTGTCAGAGCATCTACATATAAATCTGCGCCACAGCCTTCGCCCATAAATTTCCGCTTCGTCCCAAACTCAGACTTAGCCCTTTCTGCAAGATCCTCGTTTTGAGGATTACAGACAAGGAAGCCAAAACTCTCTGCATTTTTCAGGCGATAATCAGAGATATCAACGACCATAACCCTATCGCAGCCATACCAATCCAGCATGATGGCAGAAGACATTCCAATAATGCCTGCACCGAAAACTATGCCGGTTTTGCCCGGACCGGGATTCGTCCGTCTGGCCCCCTTTGTGCCGATGACAAAAGGTTCGAGAAGTACAGAAGAAAGGAGCGGTATATCCCTGTCGATCTTGATGGCGCTGAAATTAATCTCGAAATCTGGGATATGGACATATTCGGAAAAGCCACCGACGGTTGCTGTACGCATATAGTCACGCTTGGCATTGCCCATATTGGGGAATACATGGTCCCCGATCTCGATATCCTTGACGTTCTTTCCAACCTCGATGACTTCACTTGTCATTTCATGCCCGAATTCAGAACCCTCCCAAATCATGTTGGCGTCGCCACCTAGATTGAAGGCAGCAAGATCGCCACCGCAAATTCCAGCTATTCTATTTTTCACAATTACATCATTATCGCCGCATTGTGGATAAGGCAACTCCTCAATATCGATTTTCCCAATCCCTTTGTAGATTGCAGCTTTGTAGGTTTTTTGCGTCATAGTCTATTCTCCTTCATGCCTGTACCTGGAATCTGATATGTATTTTGACCATCAAGCTGGCTGAAGAAATGCTCTATGGAACCAAGCCAGCTTGATGGTCAAATAGTGCGTCAGTGACTGAATTGCAGAATCATGCGAAAACTCTTTCGGTCAAAGTTCCTGAATATCCGTTAATGACAATGCGATCGCCGATCTTTGCCTTATCGGCATCGACAAGGGCAAAGCCGATGCTTCGTTCGGAGATGTAGCCATAGGTAAACTTTGTTACACGACCCACCTCTTCGCCACCCATCAATACCGGATGCCCCGAGCCGCCCCTGTCTTTGGGATGAATATGGACATCGTCCTCGTCTGTGATAAAGCCCAACAGAGTACGCTTTGGCCCTTCTTCTTTGATTTTCAACAAGGCTTCCTTACCGATAAAATCTTTATTCCAATCGACCCCATCAGCCAGACCAACCTCAAAGGGGTTTGCCCACTGGATATCGGCCATCAGATAGAAGCCCTTCTCCGTCGGAAGGCTTAAGGCCATAATCTGGAATTCCTGCACTTCGACAGCGCCGAAGTCCTTGCCAGTTTCAGCAAGCTTGGCTTCAATGGTTTCGCAGAACGCGGGAGAAACATAGATCTCATAGCCCACTTTCTCGCCGGTAAATCCACCCCTGTTGATTTTCACGGGGATGTCATCGATCTTGTTGTCAAGAATCTGGAAGAATTTCTGATCATCAATATTCTTTTCAACAAGTGCATTAACCAAGTCTTTTGATTTGGGGCCCTGTACGGCATACATATCCCATTGGTCGGTGATGATTTCATAGGTAACATCATAGTCGCCCTTATGAGTATCAAGCCATCTCGTTAATTTGACAGCATACAGCGTTGAGACCCAGAATTTGTTTTCTTCGAGGCGAAATACAACCACATCATCAAGAATCTGAGCCTGCTCATTGAGCATGGTGGTGTATCTGGCACGGCTGACTTCCAAATTGGAAATGGGCTTCAGGTAAATCAAATCCAGGAAGGCGGCCGCATCCTTGCCGGTAACTTCGACCAGATGATGCGTGAAATAATACCAGCCCACGGTATTTCTTACCGCCTCATGCTCCCTACGCTTCCAATCATCGTATTTGTATACGTTTTTAAAGATTTTCATCTCATCGAATCTATAAGCGTCTTCGTTTTTAAACATGCTCGGTACACCCTTTCATCTAATAGAACTGTCTCTGAACAAGAGACAATATTAGAGACAGAATTTGTCGACCTTCTTTGCGATCTTAATGCGGAACTTACCCTCGGGGACATCTTCTGTTTCTTCCCAGAGAGACCACGCGGAACCAATCAAAGTTTTGCTCATGCCATACCACATCGGAATGTAAGCATCCTTCATAAACGCCATGCCATTCTCGAATCTCTTGATATCAATGTCGTAGATGACATCGTCTTTGTTAAAGGCGACGATGTCGTACTGGTTCTTCCTGGCTTGCAGATAAACCTCTATGTAGGCGCCCAAAACACGACCGTCATTGACATCATTGGGAACGCCCAGCCAATCGCGAAGGCCCTTGACCGCATAGGCGTCAAGGAACATCATCTTTCCAACACCTCGAAACATCAACTCAAAGAGGGCGCTTACCTCTTCACGGGTGACTTCGCCTTTTTTAATCATGTCCTGAAGTGCGAACGTGACATAATCGCAGCCGAGGTTGCTTCCTGAGCTCACGTCATAGCCACCTCTGCCGCCACCTTCTCCGGCGGCGTTATACTCGGCACAGGTTCCTGTGCGATACTTGAACTCACAGTCTTCACGAAACATCTGGAGGCCCCTATAATCGAGCTTTTCCTCCTCGGGGGTGTATTTAACGAGCTCCGGTGCAGCTAAAGGACCAAAGTTATCCCATTTTTCTCGTGGTGGCATGGGAAACTTGTCAGGGTTTTCGCCAATCATGCGACAATGTGGATCGCCACAACCTAAAGCCTCGACCATGGTCACGCGTAACTCTGGGCCGCGGTCCCTGCTGAATCTTTTCCATGAATCACCGAGCTTTTCCGTACCTGCCCAAGGAGAGGTATGGCAGATCTCTGTGCCTAAGATGTCCCAGGGGCAGGTATCCAATTCCTTTTCAAAGCGGAAAGAACCAAAGTCGTTGACGCGCCCAGCCATAAACAGACTCTCGTCACCATTATCGCCCGACATGGCCGTCGGAAAACAACCTCTCATGAAGGGAAAGACGTCCATGGTTACGGCTGTCGGTTTGCAAAAATTTCTGCCTTCAGGTTCAGGGGCGAACATTTTAATATAGAACTCATCAGCAGTGTCACAGCAGCGGGTGACACGAGTTGCATAGTCAGGAATATAATGACGAAGTACCTCATAGAACACAGCGCCTACGCCCGCACGATGGCGAGCAATGAATACCATCGCATCATACAGAGAGATAAGTTTCTCCCAGGGAGTCTTTATAGCTGGATTATCGGGCAGATGACCTTTACCTATGTCGTTGGGTAAACGGGTGTCGATTGTATTACTCATAATGTCTAACAACTCCTTCCAGAATTTATCATTCATTCAATGTGCTCTATCAGAACGTTGCTGCCTCTCTCCCTTCTCAAACCTATTCGTTTATTCAACCTGTTCCATAAGCATTTCTCTTTTTGCCTCCTCTCCTTCTGCTTATCGTGTTGATTCGAATTCAAGTTGATAGGATTTTTTGATCCCACTCGCGGAAAGATTCACAACCTATGTTTTGTCTAGGCCTGCGGCTTTGATTTCACCAGGAACTGCCCCATGACCAAAGCTATGACAGCTATGGCAGTGGCAATGACGAGCGCTACGTTCATTCCCTGCGTAATGCCAAAACTGGCCATAATCAGTGTATAGACAGCCATGCCAATGCTTGAACCGAGATTTTGTGCTGTCTGCACCAACGAATTGGCTTGAAATCGCAATTCAGGCTTGATTTGGATTTGCGGCGCAGTCGACGAGGTGACGTTTTGTTGTGCAGAATACAGACCCGCAATAAACATCAACACATAGACGATCGGGAGCGGCGTTTGAGGAGATAGGATGATTATGACCGCTATGGTTACCACGATTCTCACCAGGGTACCCACGGTGATCAAACCACGAGCGCTGCCTTGGCGCACAATCAATTTCCCCAGAAATGGACTGATAAAAATGCCCGGCACGGCATAAATGGCTGTGCTGAACGCTGCGTAGAGACCGCCACCATCTAAAACACTGATAATATATGCAGGCATGAAAAATACCAGAGCATTGGCTGAAGTATTGATGAAGAAATTATAGAGGGCAAGAGCCACCGTATTACGATCTTTCAGCATTGCCAGGGGGATAAAGGCCTGTTCACGCTTTTTGGAAAAATCTACCAGCAGCATCACAAAACCAACCATCGCCACCAAAATAAGTGCATGGGACAGAGGGCTTCCGAATGGAACGTAGGTAGTACCGAGCGATAATGTCATGACCAGTCCGAGCAATAACAAAGTGAGAGAAAATGCGCCAAGGGCATCAAATCCAACTTTCCCCTTAAGATGGGGAGCTGCCTGAGCCCGAGTGACCTTGACGCCGATCATGATGAAAAGTACTGCCAGCAGAAGCAGTGGCACACTGATGCGATACGCTACTCGCCAACCCAGAGTGTCGGTTATAAGTCCAATGATCGTTGGCCCAATAAACATACCTATGCTGGTCACGGTGCCAATAAAGCCAAGGTAGATTGCTGCCTGGCGTGCATTGTACATATCTCGGATCATAGAATACGCCACCACGAAAATGGAAGCGCTTACTGCTCCATAAAAGAAGTTGACAGCAATAATCACAAACATGTTTGGCGCAAAGGAAATAGCTGTAAAGATTGCAGCGCCCAGTGTTAATGAGCCGGCAAGAAGAGGGCGCTTCAGTGCTGGATTACCGGCACCCAGAAAACCGTAGATCGGCATGATGCAGATCGACATTGCACCACCAACGCTCGATACCAATGGGTAAATATCCATACCACCAATATCGAGTGCCGCCATGGGTAATAAGGTAAATGTGCCGGTTGAGATGAAGCGCGTAATCAAAGCTGCAAGGTATATACCAATAAGAGTGAGCCTCTTCTTCGAAGGGGAAGCCATCGCAAAGAGGTTAACCAGCTCTCTTTTCTGTGCATCCATGATATGCGCGCTTCTTTCCTGATAGATACGTTGCCACGATGGTTCAAGGTCCGGACAATTCTTTGATTGCCCATGTAGGGCTTCTTATCTTTCCCAGAGGCGCGTCAACGGCGCCTCTGGGAAATCCAGTCGTACCAATCAGTGTTCTGTCTCTTTCGCAAGTGTTTCCGCCCTTGCTTTTATGTCTTCCTGCTCCTTCTCCTCGTTCCAATCAGGTTTCTTCATGATTATTCCGCAGATCATGAGTGCCACAGCTCCGGCAAGGGCCAGATAGAGCCCATAGGTCATGCCCTGTTCTTGCCCAAATGCTGTAATAATTGCGGTATACACAGGAATACTCAATACGCCACCGTAGGTCTGTCCGAGCTGGATGAGCGCATTGGATTGTTGCCGAACCTTAGGCTCGATCATGACCTGAGGTGCCGCGGTTGTAACAATGTTAGCCGCTGAAGCGTAAAGACCCGCAAGGAGCATCAGAAAATATACGACATAGATATTGGCGCCGGGAACAAGGACGAAAATGAAAACAATGGTAATAGCCACTCTCCAGGCTCCACTGAACCAGATAACGATAGGTTTAACCGTACCGGATTTTGCTACCCAACGACCAAATATCGGACCGAGGAAAAGGCCAACGACTGCATAGCACGACATCGCAATGCTTGAAGCACCGGCTCCAGTGCCAAGAACATAAATCAGGAACATGGGCAGGAAGAAGGAAAGGGCCATCGAAGAGAAGGGGCTGAAGAAGTTTGCTCCAAAGAGCGCAATGGTATTTCTGTTCTTGAACGCAGAAAGGGGAACTATGGCTGCATCTCTCTTTCTCCTGATGGTAATGATCAAAACAACCAGAGAGATGGCAGCAACCGCGAAAAGCAGATTATTGGCAAGAGTGCCAAATTTTATATAGTTGCCGCCGAGAGAGAGGGCGACTATCAGGCTGGCGAGTAAAAAGCTCAGCGAAAGCGCCCCTATGAGATCGAACTTTCCCTGCACATACGATATCAATTTTCCTTCTTCTTTGGTAATGCGAGCACCAAAGAAGACTATGATGGCAGCGATGAGGAAGATTGTCGCCTGAAATCCTGTAACAAAGCGCCAGCTCGCCAGCTCAATCAAGCCACCCGTTAAAACCGGACCTACCAACGAACCAACCGCAAGCATGGTTGCGAGAAAGCCCAGGTAAATTCCCGCTTGCTTTTGACTGAAGCAGTCTCTGATTATGGTATAGCCAAAGGTATACAGTGCAGCTGACGCGAAGCCAATCAAGACTGACGGAATAATAAAAGCCAACATATTCGGAGCAAGCGTACGACCCAGCAAGGCTACGACACCCAAGAGAAAGCCCACGACAAAGCCTGTTCGCTTAAGCGTAGGAAATTTTGCCCCGAGAAAGCCAAAGAGCGGCATTGTGGCAACGCTGATAGGGCCAATCACTGATGCGGCAAGGGAGTAGATGTCTTCTCCGCCTATATCCTGTGCCGCCATCGGCAGAAGTATTGAGTTGCCCATTGCTATTGTGATGGATCCGAACATTCCGATATAAACGCCAATTACCGTCAGCATTTTTCGTACTTGAGTATTATTTCGATAGGGATTTACCACGTCCATCATTCTGTCTCCAAACCGTTTCTCGTTTCCGCAAGGTACGAAGAATGGCTGGACAGCGAGCTGCCGCCACTCTTCGTCATATTCTGTCTTTGCCAAAGACACCAAAAAACACGCTTCTGGGAATTAATCACACCGAACTGTCGTTGTCCGTCTCTTTCGCAAGTGTGGCCGCTCTTGCCTGTATCGCTGCCTGTTCCTTTTCTTCATTCCAATCGGGTTTCTTCATGAAGAAACCCAGGATCATGAGCACGATTGCGCCCGTAAGAGCTATACAGAGACCGTAGGTCATGCCTTGTTCCAGACCAAATACCCCGATGATGGCTGTGTAGGTTGCAATACCCAATACGCCACCAAAGTTCTGCGTGAGCTGAATGAGTGCATTGGATTGTTGCCGAATGCTCGGTTCAATCATAATCTGAGGCGCTGTGGCAGAAGTAATGTTGTTTGCATTGGCATACATGCCCCCCAAAAACATCAGGGCATAGATGACATAGAGATTCGCTCCGGGAACAAGTACGAAGATGAAAGCAATGGTAATGACTACTCTCCAGGCTCCACTGAACCAGATGACGATGGGCTTTGCCGTACCAACTCTTGCTACCCAACGACCAAATATGGGACCGAGGAAAAGACCGAGGATTGCATAGCACGAAACCGCAATGCTCGAAGCACCGGCTCCAACACCGAGAATATAAATGAGAAACATGGGCAAGAAGAAGGAGAGTGCCATTGAATCGAAGGGACCGAGAAAGTTTGCTGCAGCAAGTGCAATGGTATTTCGACTCTTAAACGCAGAACGAGGCACTATGGCGGCGTCACCTTTCTTTCTGATGACAAAGATTAAAACAATTAAAGCGATCAATGCGGCAGCCAGGAGAAGTATGTTAAAAGGAGTACCGAATTTTATGTAGTTGCCACCAAGAGATAAGGCAACTATCAGGCCGCCGAGTAAAACGATAATCGCCAAGGCTCCTGCAAGGTCGAACTTCCCCTGTACATACGATATCAGTTTCCCCTCTTCCCTGGTGATGCGAGCACCGAAGAAGACTATGATGGCAGAAATAATGAAGAGTGTTGCCTGAAACGCTGGGACAGATCGCCAGCCAAACAACTCAATGAAACCACCCGTTAAAACCGGACCTATCAACGAACCAACTGAGAACATCGATGCTACAAGTCCCAGATAAAACCCCGCCTGTTTTTGGCTGAAGCAATCTCTGACCATTGAGTAACCAAATGTATAGAGCGCTCCTGATTCGATGCCAAGTAAGGCCGATGGAATGATAAAGGCGACCATATTCGGAGCAATGATTCGGCATATCAGGGCTACAGCGCCCAATAGGAAGGCCGTACAAAAACCAATGCGCTTGATGTGGGGGAATTTTGCTCCGACATAGCCAAAAAGAGGCATTGCTACCACGCTCAAAATGCCACCTATTGTCGCAGCCAATGAGTAGATTTCTTCCCCTCCTATATCCTGCGCCGCTACCGGAAGCAGTATTGAGTTACCCATGGCAATCGTAATGGCGGAGACCATACCAACATAGATGCCGACGACTGTCAGCATCTTTCGCGCTTGAGAATTCTTCTGGTAGGGATTCACTGCGTCCATTATTCCGTCTCCAATCCTTTCTTGCTCGTATGTGGGCATGCATTGCAGCTCTCTGTCTTTTTATTGACTGGTTTGAACAGAGCAGCGACTGGCTAACGTATGTAACTCATCGTTTCATATTCAGCTATCAAGGTGCACCTATAAAACTTCTTGAAATACCCCTTGACTTCCATGGTTGGGTCGCTCGAAGCCCTCTTATTCATATTCCTCTCAGTGATATCTACCCTCTCAATTGTCAGGTCAATCTCTCCTGCTTCTCTGGGAAACAGGATGGTAACCATTTGAAAACCATCTGTTATTCTTATTCAAAAATGCAGCATTTGATATACGGCAAACTGTTTCCCAAAAGCCCTGAATTGGTGCACACTTTATAACCTGAGCCCGCAGATGGGCAAAGCGGTTTATGCCTTTCTACCAGCACAAATAGCTCTTGTGATGTCTCCAGGATAATCTTTGCAGCGAAACGGCTTTTACGGGGAGGTGCCTTCCTGGGCATTACTTCCCTCTTCAAGCCACTCGGTTGAGGCGATGAGGCCGATCAGTTGTGTGCGTCCCGCCACCAAGTCCATCAATACCCTCTCAATACCACGCATGCTCGAAACAGGGGCAGCGACAGGCGGGAAACAAAATGTGCACCAAAACACACAGGTAAAGCAACAGCTTGCTGTCTAGGGAAAGGCACGTATTGAGGAGATAATGGAAGTACCTTGTGGCTGGGTATTTCTCGTACCCACCCCTGAAGGAGCAGGATGAAAGGTAGATTCTTTTCGAGAGGAGAAGCATTTCATGCGAGCAGCCATTTATCATGATATACAGGATGTTTCTATTGAAGAGATACCGGATCTTCGCTGTGGAGCCAGGGACGTTCTGGTCAGGAATGTCCGGGCAGGCATCTGCGGCTCTGATGTTACCGGCTATTTTAAGGGTGGTAAATATGCCGGAATTTATGAGGATAGACAGTTTGGCCACGAAAATGCGGGTCGTATAGTTGAAGTCGGAAAAGATGTTGAAGGATTCGGCGTTGGAGATAAGGTCTTTGTCAATCCCAATAGAGCCATTGCGCCAGGCGAGGGAGATATGCTTGGCGCTTTTTCTGAATATATTCTCGTGCCGAACGCAGAGGCCAATTACAACATATTTCTACTCCCTGAAAACATGAGTTACGATGTCGCTGTTTTGATTGAGCCTTTTTCTGTTGGCATACATGGATATAATGTTGCAGGCGTGAAGCCAGATGACCATGTCGTCGTTTATGGGGTTGGAACGATCGGCATCAGCAGTATCTGTGGCCTCCTTGCCAAAGGCATCAAACCGGTCGCGATGGTAAGAAGCAATGCCAAAAGAGAGTTTCTTGAGCGAGCGGGAGCCATCGTGTGCAATATCAATGAAGTAGACCGGTTTGAATTTTTGAGAGAAACATTCGGAACAACACTTCATAGAAATCGCTATCCTGCAATCGATGTCGATCTTGTCATTGACGCTGCAGGCGGTCCTGAAATCGTTGCGGATTTCCTTCAAATGTGTAAGCCGAAATCAAAGTTGTCAGTTCTTGCTGTCGTTTTTGAGCCATTTCCTGTACCGATGGCCCGTCTTATGAGTTCAGAAACGATAATCATGGGATCCTGTGGTTTTAACGAGGAAGATGTCCTTGAGGCCATCGATAATTTGACTTCAGGCAAGACGCTGATGCCTGGGATCATTACAAGCCACTACAAACTCGATCAGATCAATGAGGCGATCGTAATGGCACAAAACCGTGAAAAATCAATTAAAGTTCTTATTGATATGGAGTAGTCTCCTTCGACACGTAAGCCATATCACCTCGGTCGTGCTGGAAGATCACTACAGAAGGGATGCCTTGTGCACGAAACACTACTGAATAAATATGCAATAAACCATATCGGATATTACGTTAAAGATCTTGAGTTGGCCTGTAGAGAACATTCTGCTCTTTTCGGATCGGGTCCGTTCTTTTACCTGGGCGAACACACAATGACGAGTATCGCGAGAGGCAGGGAATATGAATATACCTCCCGAGCGGCTTTCGGACAATTTGGAGACCTTCAGATAGAGTTCATTCAGGTGATCAGCGACAACCCCAGTGCCTATAAAGAAATGGAACGATTCGGCCTCAATCATTTTTCAATCTGGGTTGATAACGTGGATAGCGCAATTGAAGAATTCGAGAACGCGGGCTATGAAATCGCGATGCGACTGAAATCAAGCGGAGGTGCCGAGATCATCTACTTTGATGGTGTAGAAAAATGGGGGCACTATCTGGAAGTCAGCGCTCCTGCCGAGGGTATGTATGAGTACTTCAAGAAGGCCGCTGAAGACTGGGATGGCTCAGAACCCTATCGTAGGCTCAATATGGGTAAGTAAGATAGCAGAATAAAAGTATAGTATCATCTTCTGCCTGAGGCGATCCAGTGGGCCTATTTGTGATAGGGCTCGCCAGCCAGTATCTTGAAGGCGCGGTAGATCTGTTCGAGCGCAACGACGCGGGCGAGCTGATGCGGCAGGGTGATGGCGCCAAAGGACATGCGCGCATCGGCACGCTTGAGCAAGGCGGAATCGAGTCCATGCGAACCGCCAATGAGGAAACGTATCTGGGCCTGCCCCCGTATCTGTCGATCGCCGATCAAGGCGGCGATCTCCTCGCTCGTAAACGATCGCCCTGTGCGATCGAGAGCCACGAGCAACTCGCCGCCCTTCAATCGCGCGGCGATGAGCTCGCCTTCACGCTGAAGAGCCTGACGGGGATCATCGCTGTCCCAGGACCCCCGATCACTGATTTCCTCAATCCTGACCTCGGCATAACGCACCAGACGCGTCAGATACTCCTCGCATGCTTCCACCCAGTAAGGTTCCCTGAGCTTGCCGACCGCAGTGATCGTAATACGTGTCGAGGGCATCAGCTGGCATCCTCGCTCAGCGTAAGCCGGGTGATCGAGCGCAGGTCCAACTCGCTACCCTCGCCGCCCTCACCGCCTTCAGCAGCAGCCCTGAGCAGCACCTCGGGTCGGATAGAGCCCTGCTCGCCGGATCGCAGGGTCATCGTGACCTCATAAAGCCCCGGCTCACCTGGCACAGGCATGAATTCAGGCGCTTGGATGATGGCGGTTTTGAGGTCGTAGGTCTTCAGTTTATTCTTACGCTTGACGCTCAACTCGCCTGTCTCCAACAGACGGGCCACCCCTGCACGCACAGTCTCTCTGAGCTCAGAAGACAGGGCGACCACCAACACATATGTTTCTACCACATGGGTCGCAGCCAGACCCCTGGCTTTTGGATCAACATACGACACATCACGCACCTCCAGCCCCGGTGGGGCAACCTCTTGCAGAGCAATACGGGCGACGGGAGCCGGTACATACTCGGTCAGCCAAACGTCGAAGAGCTCGGCAAGGCCACAGGTCCCAACGGGTAGTGCCGGCCCGGGTGCATGGCGCATATGAGCAGAGAAGCCCTGAGTCACCACGGAGGGCAGTCCACTGCGGCGCACAAGGCGCTCCAGTGCCCGCGTGAGCTCGAGATGAGAGAGAAGTGCCAGCCGCCCTGTCTTTGCATAGCGTATCCTCAGGCGAAAATACCCCTCAGCCACGGCGCTCACCCGCCAGATCGTTGCTGGCACCCGTCGCATCGCAGACACCACAGGCCGAGCAGTCTGCAAAACTGCAGTCCGCGGTCGTCTCCCCTGCAAGCGCACGCGCACGTTCTCTGGCGAGCCAGCGGGCGTCAAGTCCCGCAGAGATGTGTCCCCAGGGCAGCGGCTCATTCACCTCGAAATTCCGTTCAGCCATCTCTGCCAGATCCTTGCCCGCCAGGACTGCTGCCCGCTCCCAGGCGGTCGCATCAAAGCGCTCGCTCCAGGCATCAAAGGTAGCCCCCGACCGGAAGGCAGCCTCGATCAGCGTACTCCCATCCCTCCCGGCGCGTGCCAGAGCCGCCTCGATACGCGAGGCGGCAGGATCGTGCCAGTGTAGATCGATACCCTTATGGAGTCGCGCACTGCGCAGCAGCGTGACTCGTCGCTCAATTTCCTCCAAAGTGGGCTGTCCTTCCCACTGGAAGGGAGTCTGAGCCTTGGGTACGAAGACGGAAACGGAAACGCTCATGCGCACCTTGCTGCGTTGGTCATCGGCGACCGCCTCCTTCGCGGCGGCATAGGCACGATTTGCAAGTTCAACGATACCAAGCACATCTTCATCGCGCTCTGACGGAAGCCCGAGCATGAAGTACAGTTTGCAGCGTCGCCAACCCGCCTCAAAAGCTCTTGTCACAGCGTCAAGCACATCCCCGTCGCTGACATTTTTGTTGATACTGTCCCGCAGGCGTTGGGTACCTGCCTCGGGAGCAAAGGTCAATCCTGCCCTGCGCTGCCCAGCGACCAGATGCGCCATATCGATCCCAAAGGCGTCGAGGCGCTGCGAGGGCAGACTGATACCAACACTCGTACCTTCCAGCACGCCGTTCAGGCGTCGCAGCAACTCCTCGATCCGCGAATGGTCGGTTGTAGAAAGTGAGGTCAGCGAGACTTCGTCAAAGCCCGTACAGGCAAGGCCCTCCGAGACAGCGCTGACGATGGTGTCTACTCGGCGCTCACGAACGGGACGGCCCGTCATGCCCGCCTGGCAGAAGCGGCAACCACGCGCACAGCCACGCAGCACCTCGACCGTCAGGCGATCATGCGAAACCTCGGCATAGGGTACGATGACATCGGTGATGATGGGCCAGGAATCCAGGTTGCCGACGATACGCTTGGAGATACGCGAGGGAATACCCTGCCCAAGGGGCAGCAGTGCACCTGTCTCATCGGGGGCATACAGGGAAGGCACGTAGACACCCGGGATATGCGCCAGTTGCACAAACAGTTCCGAACGGCTCAGGCCCTCCTCAATACAGCGACGATGCACGGCAATCAGCTCGGAGATGACCTCCTCGCCCTCGCCGATTACGAAGGCATCGAAGAAGGCGGCAATGGGCTCCGGGTTGTAGGCAACCGGTCCCCCACCGACGATGAGCGGCGTCAGGCCCTTGCGCTCATCGGCATGTAGAGGGATACCTGCCAGGTCAAGGGCCTCAAGGACATTCGTTGCCGCAAGTTCATGAGACAGGGTGATTCCCAGGAAATCGAAGCCTGCAACCGAAGAGCAGCTCTCCAGAGAGAACAGGGGTATCCCTTGCTCGCGCATGAGCTGCGCCAGGTCGATCCAGGGCAGGAAGACACGCTCAGCGACACAGTCCTCAAGCCGCCAGATGGCGTCATACAGGATGGCAATCGCCTGATTTGCCTGGCCGATCTCATAGGTGTCAGGATAGAGCAGCGCTGCTCGATAGACAGGCTCTGGCGCCGTCGAACAGTCGGAAGAAAAGTCTACATGCCGTGCATTGTATTCATGGTCGATATAGCGCGAGGGACGTTCGACGGTTGGCAGCAGGGGCTCCAGACGATCCCAGAGGGAGACGTCGCTCATTTCCCCACAGCCCCCTCGATCGCATTCTCATAAGCACCCTTCCCCTCGGCCAAAGCCGCATCACTGCTGTTTTCGCCCGCCTCAAGCGCGCTCGCCCTCACCGCGATCTCGGCCCCGCGCTCCCCCACCGCGATCTCATGTCTGTTGGGCCCGGCCTCATGACCGGCAGATATTCGCCGAAAATACAGGACGGCAGCCTCTCCAAGCGCGAAGGTCACCCCGTAGCCGACGCCCGCCTTGATTGCCCAGCCAAACACGGGAACGACACCGACCAGCCGACGGGCCAATGCGCGTGCGCCAAGACCACTGGCTACGAGTATTGCCAGCTCCTTCAGGCGAGTATTGTCGATCGGCTCGCCCCAGGCGACGGCTATCTGCAGGACCATTTTCATCTGGTTCAGGGTCAGGACCGGTAAATCGGCACCGGGGATAAAGAAGGCAGCAGCGATTGCAGCGTTTTGCAGGGAAGTCGCCTGGATACGATCTCTGACGTAGGCATCTCTCACGAACCTGCTGTTACGCGCAAAAGGCAGGGCAAGCTTGGGCAGGCGACGCACGATCCAGGTCCCCAGACGCTCGAAAAGCTGCACCGGGTCGCTCTCTGCACCACCTTCGATTCCACCCGTAGTCTCGTCGATGGCCAAGCCGATGATCGCGGAGGGATCGAGGAGGCCATGATGCTCGCCCACCGCAGCCAGAAGGCGCTTTGCGTCGCGAGTCAGGATGACCGCCGGCACTCCCGCCTTGAGGGCCGCGATCATGACATCGACCGTCGCGGGATCGTCGACCACGCACAGGATGAGGAGGTCGCAGTCCTCCTCGATTGCAGACGCCTTGTCGTCCAACAGCCCGACTCGTACCCGCAGACTCTCCGTGACGGGTCGCAATTGCTCCCGGGCGACCGCCAACAGCGCGGCATCGAGTGAGCGGTCAAGCAGTACGGTCAGATGCAATTCGCGTGTGCTTTCCTCAAAGGTCATTCCAAGAGCCGAAGCCACCGCTTTCGGACTCACCGGCAATCTCAGACCTTTTTTCGTTGTGGCAGCCATCGCATCCACCTCTCTCAGGACTTCGTCGAGCGATGGGACCAGACAGACAGGATCAGTCCCAGAGCCATGAAATTGACGACCATGAACGAGGAACCCCAGCTGACAAAAGGCAGTGGTATCCCCGTAATCGGCATCAATCCGCAGGTCATTCCAATGTTTTCCAGTATCTGGAAGAGCCACATACCCAGGATGCCAATGACAACAAGCGAACCAAAGAACTCTTTGGCGCTCAAGGCAACCCACATGCTCAGACCGAGCAGTGCGGCATACAGCAGGATGAGTCCCAGACAACCGACGAATCCAAGCTCTTCCGCCAGTACGCAGAAGATGAAATCGGTCGGTGCCTCAGGCAGGAATCCGAGGCCAGACTGCGTTCCCATCCCCAGGCCTTTACCGAACAGTCCACCCGAGCCGATCGCGATTTTCGCCTGTTTGATATTATAACCCACCCCGCTGGGGTCGAGATCCTCGTTCATGAAGACGAGAAGCCTGTTCTTCTGGTAGTCCTTGAGAAAGACATCATGACCGACCATCGAATCAAGCAGTGGATCCACCAGAAAGGCGATGACGATCAACGCAATGATCACGAGAACGGTGACCACGAGCCATTTCCAGTCAGCACCACCCGCGAACAGCACGGCGAATCCAATGGCAAAGAGCACCATGCCCGAACCCATGTCTGGCTGCAGCATGATACAGGCGATGGGAATGAGCAGAATACCGAGGCAGCGCAGGTAGCTGCGCAGCGAATCGATGCGCCCACCAGAGCGCCCCACAAGCGCCGCCATCATCAGGATGGTCACAAGCTTTGCGAGCTCTCCGGGCTGTATCTGCTGGCCAAAAAGACTGATCCAGCTCCGTGCCCCGTTGACCGTTACGCCAATGATCGGGAAGAGAGGGGCAAGGATAAGCAGGATATCGATGATAAGCAGGGGTAGGAAAAAAGCGGAGATGCGGCGATAGTCAAGACGCCAGAGAACGACGAGGAGTACCGCGCCGATGCCAACACCCGTCACCTGACGATTGAAGGTGTACTCAGGTGAGCCCGAGATCGCCGAGGAGAGGATGAGCAGGCCGTAACCGGTCAAGGCTGCGATGGTCAACAGCAGAGGTATGTTGGCAAGGTAAACAATTCGCTTGAGGCGCGCCGAGAAGGCCCCGGGAACCGCGAGCGGCGTAGGCGATTCTATGCGAGGAGTGACCGGCATCTGATCGCCTCAGCGCTCCCTGCTGCCCTCAGAAACGACGATGTCGCCCAGATCGACCTCATACAGCGCTGCGAGGGTATGCTGGACTCCCAGAACCGCCGAGGAAGAACCCTCGCCAGACTGCTCGATGATGCATGCCACACAGTATTGAGGATCGTCACTGGGGGCATAGGCGACAAACCACGAGGATTCAGCTTCTGCGGCGGCGACCTCAGCGGTGCCGCTCTTGCCTGAAGCCGGAACCGGAAGGGCATTGAAGTTCCCCCCAAATCGTTGGACAACCCGCCTGAGTCCGTCTTGGATACGTGCGAGATGGCCCGGACTGAAGGATGGCTGTATCGCGCTGTCCCGTGGTGCGTAACTGATGATGGTCTCACCCTTACCGTCGATCACCTTGTCAAAGACATGGGGCGTAAGCATACGGCCCCGAGCAACACCCGCGTAACCATTCGCAATCTGCAGGGGAGTTACCAACAGGTCGCCCTGACCGATGCAGAGGCTCGTCATGTCCCCTGGCTGCCAGCGCGCGTCTTCGGGCGTGTCGGAGAAGGCTTCCTTCTTCCAGGCAGCATCCGGCACCCGACCTTCCAGCTCACCCGGTAGATCGATACCGCTCACTGAGCCGAATCCCCAGGTTTTGAGATAGTCCTGGAGCTCGTTTTTTCTCACATTCTCATCCTCGGCAGCCCAGCGTTCGTAGAACGTTGCGCCAACATTGTAAAAGTAGATATCACAGCTGTTGTTGATGGCTTCCTCCAGACCCAGGGTACCGTGTCCGTCTGGGAAAATCCAACAGCGTTGTCCCCACTGCTCGCCATAGTCTTCCCAGAATCCATTACAGGTGTACTGGGTATTATCGCCGATGATACCGCATTCCTCGCCAGCAAGCCCCGTAAAGGCCTTATAGGTCGATGCTGCCGGATAGAGACCGGCGATCGCTCTGTTCGTCAGAGGATAAAGCGACTCCCTGTTGGTCATTTCGTCCCAGAGATCCTGCGAGATACCGTTCGTAAACTCTTCGGGGCGAAAGGACGGATAGCTCGACATGGCAAGCACTCCTCCACCCTTGACATCCAGCGCGACGATCACACCGGCATTCGCGTACTCAAAGCCTCTGTCGCGCGAGGAGGTGATGATCTCTGCCAGAACGCGGTCGGTCCGTCTCTGAAGATCAAGATCGATGGTCAGGCAGACATCGGCACCATTCTCCGGTGGCACCTCACTGACAAGTGCGGTCGGATTGCCGTCAACGTCGACCCGATAGGTACGCGTTCCCCGGATGCCCTGAAGCAGGGTCTCGAAGGCATATTCAGCACCGCTCTTACCAATATAGTCACCGCTCTCATACTGGATGCCCTCAGGGGGAGCAAGCAGATCGGATTCTGCCACCGGGCCGATATAGCCGAGCAGGTGTGCGGCGAGCGTTCCGTAGGAATAACTGCGTTGCGTACGCTCCTCGACCTTTACATCCGCAAAGAGAGTCGGATGCTCCCTGATATAGGCGACCGCACGCTGTGAGGCATCGCTGGCAAGCACGCGGTCACTCTGCATGTCAAGCGTATCGTCAAGGAGATTCCGGCGCAGGATGCCGATCGGGATACCGAGCACGAGAGAGAGACGATAGACGAGGTTGCGGTCGTCGAGAATCGCCCGTGGCGCAGCGACGCTCAGGGAAGGACGGTTTCCGATAAGCTCGCGCCCCTTACGATCCAAAAGACGTCCGCGCGTGGCAGGCACCGAGACCTCAGAGGTCATATTCTCCTCCGCAAGTTTCGTATAGGTGTCGCCCGAGAGCAGCTGAATGGACCACAGGCGGGCGAGAAGAACGCCGAAGACGCCTGCGACGAAGGCAGCGAAGACATAGAACCGTCCCTTGCCCTCGCGTCGCCGGATTGTCTCATGGGGGTTATGCTTTCGTACGCCCGATATGCCAACGCCATCGGGTGCACCGTGACGCCCAAAGCTCCGCCTGACCACCGATAACTTCTCACGACGTCCTCTATAACGAAACAGAGCAATCAAGAAAGCGACAACGAGAATAAAGACTACAACTCCCAGAAGGATTGCCAGCGTAAGCGTATTCATCCTCAGTCAAACTTGCCCTTGAGAAGCCCCGCGTTCTGCCGCTTACGTGAAGCATTTGCGAAGTGCTGGAGAATGGGAAAAAGGATCAGGCCGACCAGGGAGTCGTACAGAGCGCCTGGCAGGGCGCGTCGCAACAGCGAGCTCAGGAAATCGGTATCGTAGCCAATGATCGAATACAGGACGTTATGAAGTAACTCACCGGCAAAGGCTGCGAGCAGGAGCACGATGACCTGCATGACCCAGTTGTCCTGGAAGATATCCTTGCGAAAGGAACTGACGCCATAACTGAGCAGCGCCATGACCAGTGACATACCGCCCACGGGACCCGATGTCGCCAGATCGAAGACGAGGCCCAGGACGAAGCCAACAATGGTAGCGGAAATCACCTCGCTGCGCATCGCCACGAGAACCACCGCAACGAGTACGATGTTTGGCACGACGCCACCGATGGCGATATGCGGCGCAATGATGATCTGCAAAAGCACAGCTGCGATGGTGACGACGGGCAGAAGGATCGGTGGAGAAGACGGGCCTGTCACCTCAGGCCTCCTTCTGCGTCAAGCGGTTCTCGTCGTCACGAATGGCGTCAGGGTTTGGCTGTATCTCAGATTCGCTGCCCGTCAGAACCAGCACCTCTTCAAAAATTGCTACGCGGGTCTGGGGCTTGACGATGATGGTCTGCGAGACATCGGAGGACAGAAACTCGACCGAGGCGACCTCACCGAGCGGGATGCCCTTTGGATAGACGCCTCCAGCTCCGGAAGTGATGATGGCATCCCCAGGCTTCACCTCGACATCGAGACCGATGAATCGCAGATAGAGCAAGCCCTCCACCGACCCCGTGACGATACCTTCAGCCCTGCTTGCCTGGAGAAAACAGGCAACGCCGCTGCGTTCATCGGTGATGAGTCGAACCGTCGAGCTGTAGAGACTGACACTCTCGATCTGACCGATCAGGCCGTTGGGGCTCATGACCGGCATACCGATCGCCAAGCCAAGCGCGGAACCCTTGTTGATGGTAATCATCTGATTCCAGGAATCCGTGCTGCGCGAGATGATCCGTGCTCCAACCGATTCGAGGCCATAGACCTCTCGGAGCTCCAAGAGTTGCGAAAGTCGCTCGTTTTCCTGTCGGTATTCCTCAAGACGAATGGCGGCAGCCTCAAGTTCCTCGTTTTGCTGCATCAGTTCATCGAGAGTCTCAGGGCTTGCTGTCATGTTGTCGATGCTCGTGGAAGCCGAGCGCAAGGGCGTGGAAACGAAGGCGCCCAGTTGTTCGAGCGGTGCCGTGACAAGGCCAAAACCAGAACGAACCGTATGCAGGGGACCAGTAACGCCCTCACGCACCCAGATCGTCATCAACGCGATAGAGATCAGACACAGGACGACAAGTACGAGTCCCGCTGGAATTCTGACTGACTTTTTTTGATTGAGCGCCATGGGACTTAAAGGGCCCTTCCAAGCAATTAATCGGCACTTCCCTAGCGTTGGGTATAGGAGCGCTGCAGCGCCGTGGGGTTCTCCAGCGCAATCGCGCAGCCCGCCACGACATTCGTCAAAGCGGTCTCTGAGACATAGACGGGCACCTCAAGCTCATGCGCCAGAAAAGAATCGAGCATCCTGAGGAGCCCGCCGCCGCCCGTAAGCAGTACGCCGTTGCGGATGATATCGGCCGCAAGATCAGGATCGGTTTCCAGGAAAGTCTCCTTGATGGCGATCAGTATCTCCTGGAGCGGCCCCTTGATGCCCTCTCGCACATCCTCGGACTGGATGGTCTCGCTGCGAGGCAAATTCGTGGTCAGATCGCGCCCGGATATCTCCATATCGAGCTCACCGGTGTTGATAGGCATGGCCGAACCGATTGCTATCTTTATATCTTCAGCGGTACGCACGCCGATGTTGAGGCCATAGACCTCTCGGACATGGCGCGCAACTGCCTCGTCAAACTCGTTGCCAGCTATGCGCAGCGAACGCGAGGTGACGATGCCTCCCAGCGAAATGACCGCAACCTCCGTCGTGCCGCCACCGATGTCGACGACCATTGAGCCCGTCGGCTCCTCGACCGGCAGACCGGCCCCGATGGCAGCCGCCATCGGCTCCTCGATGAGGAATGCCTGACGGGCACCAGCCTGGATCGTTGCCTCAAAGACAGCGCGTTTCTCAACCGAGGTCACGCCACAGGGAATGCAGATGACGATGCGTGGCTTGGGTTGCCAGAAACGGGTCTTTGGATTGGCCTTGCGGATGAAATAGGACAGCATCGCCTCGGTAACGTCGTAATCGGCGATAACTCCATCGGCAAGCGGGCGTTCAACGGAAATATTGCCCGGATTACGACCGATCATTTCGCGCGCCTCGGTGCCAACAGACAGCACACGGTTGGCCTCGTTGTCGATAGCGACAACAGAGGGTTCATTGAGTACAATTCCTTCGCCACTGATCGCAACCAGTGTGTTTGCCGTGCCGAGGTCGATGGCCATATCGACGCTCCACTGGCTAAATAGATTATCGAGGATCGACATCGATACCTGTTCTCTCCAAAAATGATTAAGTCGTCACTACTTTTCGTACGTGTCAGCCGACAATTGTATCATAAGGCGCTTCGTGCCAGGAAACCATGGGAATACCAGAGGGAGCATTTTCAATCAGCTTGCAACTTTCAAAAAACAGCGGCCATCGCCGTGTCCATCGTCTAGCCTGCCTCTGAAGCCGAGGCGAAGGCAAAAACAATCTCATAGATGCGCCAACTGAGCAGATCGCGCGCCAGGGTGATACGGTAATGTATGATTCCGCCCTCAGCAAGATTGACGCGGACCAGAGCGGTCGAGACCTCCATCGATCGTTCGACCGAAACGATGCTGATATCCGAGGAGGGCGCCACACCATCAAGAATGCGCTCGATGACCATGGGATCGACTCCGTCGCCAACAACCCAATACGGGCTGACATCCTTGCCCTGGGCCTGCGCATCAAAGAAGTCGGTGATGATCTTTTCCTGGGTGGGGAATCCATAGCCCTGGGTGTAGAGAAAGACGGCGGTACCCAGAAGCGCGATGAGTGCGATGACGAAGCCACAGAAGACCTTCAGGCCCGTGTGCTTGAGCTTGCGTACCTTGCGCATCTGGCTCTTGCTCATACGCATCAAATCGGCATCGGTCGCAGTAAAGAAGCCGGTGTTTTCCGCTGCAGGAACGCCACCAGCGCCATAGCCCTCAGCCTGGCCAAAATTCTCACCTTCGCTCATGGGCACATCGTAGACACTGGTGTCGAGCCCTGAGTAATCGGGTTCACCGTACGCAAGATCACCTCCTCCGAGGGAGAGGTTTGCGCGCTCATAGTCTTCCCGCCCACGACCTGAGAGGGTATAGGAGCCATCGCGGAGGGCGTCTTCAAAGGCAGCGAGTGCCTCGGGGTAGCGCTGTGCCGCGGCATACGCGCTGCCCAACTGCTCGTAGGTCTTGTTCAGGACCTGTCCGCTGGCCTTAAAGTCGATGATCGCCAGATAGGCCTCAACGGCATCCAGAGGCCGCTCCAGTGACATGAAGGTGACTCCGAGGTTGTTGAGTGCCTTGATGGGATTGGGATTGCCCTCGTCCAACGCCGCCTTGCGATAGGCCGAACCAGCCTCAACCAGCATACCGAGTCGCGAATAGGCATTACCAAGACCAAGCTGCGCCTTGTAGGGAGTGTGGTAGTCGGCTTCGGCGAGGGCCTGATCAAAGCAGGCGATCGCCTCCTGGTTGCGCTTCAGACCGTTGAGTGTCGTCCCTATGTTCACGAGAACTCCACCACGATCCGCATACCTGTCGTCTTCCAGGGCCTTGCGATAGGTCGCCAGTGCCTCGTTGAGGTTGCGCATCTTGAGCAGACAATTGCCCAGGCGATGATAGACCAGGCCAGCATCGCCTGGCCCAAAACTCGCAAAATCTTCCTTCAGGCAGCGATAGAAGCCGCGGAGCGCACTTGGATAATCTCCTGAACGGTAGGCAACGGTCGCTTGCTCATAGTTCACGCTTTGCACGATAGCACCCCTCTTTATGCCGTGCCCTCTATCGTAATCGAGACGATCTCGTCACCCTTGCCAAGGGAATGGATAATTTTAAGGTCCTCGGCACCGAGCGCGTCTCCGAAAACCGTATAGCCGCTGTCGAGAGCAGGTTGCGGACCCAGGCAGAAGTAGAATTGAGAACCCGCGGAATCTGGCATTTGGGAACGTGCCATTGCCAGCGTGCCGTCCTTATGCTGGTTATTTGGGTTGACGGTCCACTCGCCCTTGATGCTGTAGCCTGGATTGCCCGTACCCGCAGGGCCTCCTGGCCCCACCTTATCGGCGCGCACCTCATCGGACGTGAGGTCGCGCGTATTCGGGCAACCGCCCTGAATGACGAAGCCTGGTACATACCGATGGAATTTCAGGCCGTTGTAAAAGCCCTTTTCGGCAAGCTCAACAAAGTTGGCAACATGGATAGGGGCTTCTTTGCCAGCAAGTTTGACTCGGATGGTTCCCACGCTGGTCTCGATAACCGCGATCTCATCACCACTTGGTTGATAGGCAGGTGTATACAGAGCCATGAATCCTCCTCAACATCAGTACGCGCGCGTTGGTGCCCCTTGCAGGATTCGAACCTGCGGCCTTCTGCTCCGGAGGCAGACGCTCTATCCCCTGAGCTAAAGGGGCACGATGGGCGGCAGGAACCGCCTGGACGATTTTACTACAGTTCCAGCTTGAGGGAGCGCAAGGATTAGCGTGCAGACGAATTAGAGCGTGATGGACTCCAGTGGACAGGAATTCACACAGGCTCCGCATTCAATACAGGCGTCCTCATCATTGATGACCGCCATACCGTCTGCCAGATCAATGAGTTCCAGGGGGCAGGTATCCACGCAGGTACCGCAACCGATACAGGTCGCTTGGTCGATCTTGATAGACATGGTCACCTCCCCTCCTCCAAGATTTCGTTTCCAATGGACACAGTGTGACGGAAAAGAGGCCGTCATGTCTGCTCACAGTCAAGTTGAAGCCCCGGAACCGATGCGGCAATCCGGTAAACGGCGGGCCCGGCATCCGTGGAGCGGCGCAATCGGCTACAATGGAAGAGCACAGGTGAGAGGATGAGCCCATGAAGGAAATCTCAACGGTCTCCATACGGATGGCCAGAAAAGAGGACGCCCTGGCGATCCTCGACATCTATCGGCCCTACATCACTGATACCGCGATAACCTTCGTTTCCCGTATCCCCACGGTGACAGATATCGAGAAAAAGATGGCCGATATCATGCGCCAATACCCCTATCTGGTCTGCGAGATCGACGGAGGGGTCGTTGGATTCGCCTACGCGAACAAGATGCGTCCCCACGACGCCTATCGCTGGAATGCTGAGCTATCCATCTATGTATCCTCGCAACACCATGGGCACGGCATAGCCACCGCGCTGTATACCGCTCTGTTCCATATCCTCAAGGCGCAGGGCTTTTGTAATCTCTACGCAGCAATAACGATCCCCAATGAGCAGAGTATCGCGCTGCACCGACGCTTTGGTTTCCGCGAGCTTGTCGTCCACGAGGCAGACGGCTACAAACTGGGAGCCTGGCGCGACGTCCTGTGGATGCTCTACCGCATAGAAGGCGCCGCCGACCCCGGCGAACATGGATTCCCCCTTCGTCTGGCGAAGGTGCGCAAGAATGATATCGACACCGCCCTGGGTATGGCAACGGCACTGTTGAGTGGAGCACAATGAGCACGGAACCTTCAAGGGAGTATGCATTCGAGCAGACACTGCGACCCCTACTGGGCTCGGCAACTCCTGTGCCTGCAGGCTTTTTTGTCGGCAGCGTCGAGAACGATACCGCGGGGACAGGATGCACGGTCATTGGCTGCCCCGAGGGCGCCAGCGCTGGGGTTGCGGTACGCGGCGGGGCACCAGCGACGCGGGAAACGGACCTGCTCGCCCCCGAAAACACCGTCAAGGCAATCCATGCCGTCATGGTCAGCGGAGGCAGTGCCTACGGTCTGGATGCCGCCTCGGGCGCGGTGCGTTGGCTTGAGGAACATTCGGCTGGGTTTGAGCTCGCTGGGCACATCGTGCCTATAGTCTGTGGTGCAAGCATCTTTGATCTGAGTCTCGGTGATGGTTCTGTTCGGCCGGATGCTGCAATGGGATATGCTGCCTGCGAGGCGGGCGCCGAGGCGAATGAGCGGGCCATCCGTTGCGGTAATATCGGCGCTGGATGCGGGGCAAGTGTTGGAAAGCTTTTTGGCGAACAGTCGGCAATGAAGGCGGGACTCGGTGCCGCAGGATTTGAGCTGGAAGGCCTGATCGTCAGCGCTCTTGTCGTCGTGAACGCCTTGGGAAATATCTATGACCGGTTCGCGGGAACATGGATTGCGGGGCCCCGCAATCCACAGGACCCACAACGGATTGTCGATCCCTATGAGGCCCTTTCTATTGTTTCTCCCTATCCCTCAGCAGGCCACAACACCACCATCGCCTGCGTGATCACCAATGCAGCCCTCGAAAAACCCACCATGGGGCGAGTGGCCAGCATGGCGCATGATGGTTTTGCGCGCGCCATCGAGCCGGTACATACCTCTGCCGACGGTGATGCGATCTTCGCGCTTGCCTGTGGTAGCATCTCCGCTCCTGCAGATATCGTCGGCTGTTTTGCCGCATTGGCTGTTGAGCATGCCATTCATGTGGCTATTCGAGAGGCAGAGGCCGCCTACGGCCTTCCCGCCAACCGTGATCTCAGATAAGACCGCTCGAACAGGAAGGAACCTCAGGCCTTGACTCACCTATCCTGGCAAAATGGTTACATCCGCAATGATGACGCCGCCCTGTATTACGAAGTGCACCAGGGTATACCCGACGACGCCCCTCTCCTGTTTCTGCTTCATGGCAACCGGGAGGATATGCATGTCTTCGATGGGCATATCGAAGGTCTGCTCCCCTACTATACGGTTATCACCGTGGACACGCGCGGACAGGGCAAGTCAGCACGAGGCACACGCGACCTGTCCTATGACCTGTTTGCCGAGGACCTCTTCACGCTGGTGAACAAGTTGCATATCGGCACCTTTCTCATACTCGGATTCTCAGATGGAGCCAATATCGCGATGGAGCTTGCCCTGCGCCATCAGGAACGGCTCGCAGCAATGATCCTGGTCGGGGGAAATCTCTTTCCCGATGGGCTCCAGGCGATGTTTCGCGTGAGCTTGAAACTGCACTTGTTCGGCGAGAGACTCAAAAACTTCATACAACGCGACAAGCACGGCCATGGGGAGCTTACCAACCTGATGCTCACCTCACCCTCCATTGATCCCGAGCGCCTGAAAACCATCACGGTTCCAACGCTGATCATCAATGGTGAGAAGGATATCGTCACCGATGAACACGGTGTCCTGATCGCCACATCCCTGCCGAATGCGCGCCGTGTCGTCATTGGCGGTGCAAGCCATTTCGTGATGAAGGATGCCCCCGAGGAATTTGATCGCCTCGTGCTTGAGTTTCTTCTTGAAGAGGATTAGTTAAAGCCAAAGACCCTTTGGGATGCCCGATAGCCACCGATTGCGAGAACGTGGCCGACAGGACCAGGCAGATTGGCGCTCAACCCGAGTAATGAGCCGCGGATGCGCGGGTAGATATCCGGGTCGTGCTCTTTGAGGTAGGCCCAGATACCCTGTCGCAAGTCCTCGGCATCCTCACGCTCTGAGAGCCGTAGGAAGACCGAGCAGATCGTCATCATCATCGTCAGATACTGAACCATGTAGGTGCGTAGGCGTTCATTTTCTACGTCCTTCATCAGCCTGAAGGCGTCGATCATCGTGCGCGTCACGCTCAACTGTTGTTCGATACACCCGATCATCGTCTGCTCGTTAACCGATTGGCCCTCACGTCCGATATGGTAGCGATAGAGATCAATATCGAGATAAAGCATCGTTTGAACAGCAGGCAGGGGCGCATAGACAAAAACATTATCGACATAGAAGGTCTTGCGCGGCAGACGCAGGCCGATGTCATGCAGGAGTTGGGTACGATAGATGACTGCATGCATCAGCAGGTTTTGCGACGGAGCAAAACGCCCGACCTCATCCCAGCCGAAAACGTGTCCTCGCGGCAAAACTCTGGTATAGCGAATCGGCTTACGTGTACCCCCATCGACCTTTTCATAGACATAATTGGCAATGATCATATCGACCTCCTGCCCGGTAGCGCGCAGTCGCTGCAGCTGGTCGAGCAGAGTGTGAAGCGCGTCGGCATCAAGCCAATCATCTGAATCGACGACCTTGAACCAGACGCCCCGAGCGTTGTCGAGCCCCGTATTGACCGCTTCGCCGTGTCCGCCGTTGGCCTGGTGCACCACAGAAATCAGATCGGGATGGCGTCGTGCCCAATCATCGGCTTTTTGAGCCGTGCCATCCCGGGCCGAACCGTCGTCTACCAGAATGATCTCGATGACGTCACGATAGTTCTCGCAGCCCTTGAGGATGCTCTCGATACAGACGTCCATATAGGCGGCTGCGTTATAGCAGGGCACGGCAAAGCTGATGAGGGGTTGCGAAGGCGGGGCAGGCGATGGCTTATCGAAGGAGATCATCAGCCAGCTCCAGAGCTCGAAGTACGATCTGATCCATATTGTAGTAACGGTATTCAGCGAGCCGCCCGAGAGGATGAAAGCCTGACAGGCGCGTAAAGAGCATACGATAACGCTCGTATCGCTCCTGGTTTTCCTTGCCGACAATCGGGTAGTAGGCTGTCTGCGCAGGCGAACCATCGTAGGCCAGGGAATACTCTTCAAGCACCGTTGAGAGGGCGATGTCCTGCGCGGTAAGCCAGGTGAATTCCGTCGTACGCGTATAGGCTTCACTGACCGTGAAATTGATGGTCGCAGCCGCCTGCACGGGATTACGGTCATAGTGGCGGTAGACGAGGTCGAGCGTACGATAGGGCAACAGGCCAAAGCGTTGCTCGGCAAGTTCATCGAGTGCTCCCGTGTAGATGACGAGGCCTTCGAAGGGCTGACCGGCCAGTCGAACGGCGGTAAAGGGCGCGTCGCTGGTTCCTGTCTCCTCAAAAGCGATGATCTCACGCGCCTCGTAACCGAGGTGCACCGTGATGTTGGGATGGTCAAGCATCTTCTCAAACAGAGCGGTATAGCCATCGCACGGCATGCCCTGCCAGGGATCCTGAAAGTAACGATCATCGTAATCGACGAGCACGGGAACGCGCGCAGTGATCAAAGGGTCAATCTGCTCGGGAGTACTGCCCCACTGCTTCATCGTGTACTGCAGGAAGATATTTTCATAGACGTAGTCAGCAAGCTCGTGGAGGAGAGGGTCTGCGGCCTTGCGCAGCTCAATGATCGGCACCCGGGCGCCCAGACCGTAGCGCGCTTTGAGCAGGTCGGTGAGTTGCCTGGCGCGATCGGGTGCAAAAGCGGCCTCGATGGAGCTGAGGCTGAAGGGCACGGGCAGCAGTTGACCATGAACGTTTGCTAACACTTTATGCTCGTAGGCGCGCCACGCGGTAAAACGCGTAAGCCATTCATGAACACGCTCAGAAGCAGTATGGTAGATATGCGGGCCATAGGTATGTATGAGCACGCCCGTCTCATCGAGGCAGTCGTAGGCGTTGCCGCCGATATGGGCGCGCATCTCGATGAGGGCGACACGCATTCCTCCACGTTCGGCCAACTCGCGGGCGATAACACTCCCCGCAAACCCCGCGCCGACAATGAGCGCGTCGCAGGCCACAGGCGCACCACGGTTTTGTTCGCTCACTTTCTGAGGGGCTTCCCGGTAAAAAATCGTCGCCGACACGTCTTTGTCCCGTCTCGTTTATCGCTCACCATCCTGACCATTGTACCGCAGGACGACACTATGGCGTATCATGTGTATACCTATGGACACACTGACACGGAAAGGACATCACCGTGAGTACCTTCACCGAACAGATCATGCAGCGAGCAGCCGCTGACCGCAAGACAATCGTCTTGCCAGAGGGATCCGATCCTCGCACACTGAGCGCAGCTGCCCGTGCGCGAGATGCCGGTATTGCCGATCTGGTCGTCCTGGCAAACGAGGCCGCCCTTGCATCCTGCGAAGAGGACCTCAGTGGTATTCGCATCGTTGACCCTGCTACCTCGCCATACAGGGAGGACTTTGCCCATACCCTCTATGAGCAGCGTAAAAGCAAGGGCGTCTCGCTTGAGGACTGTCGTCGTCTGGTCATCGATGAACTCTACCATGGCGTGATGATGGTGAAGACGGGACAGGCAGATGGCATGGTCGCTGGCGCGGCGCACGCGACGAGCGACGTCTTACGCCCCTGTCTTCAGATACTCAAGACGGCACCCAATTCCCAACTGGTATCGGCCTTCTTTGTCATCATCGTACCGGACTGCGTCTATGGCGCCAATGGGGCTTTCATTTTTGCCGACAGCGGCCTGGTGCAGTATCCCAACAGCGAAGAACTGGCCCATATCGCCATCAGTTCCGCACATTCCTTCCGTTCGCTTATTGGCGGCGAACCGGTGGTCGCTCTGTTATCGCATTCCACAAAGGGCAGCGCAAAGGGGCCGTCCATCGACAAAGTTCGGGACGCTGTCGCTCTCGTCGACACGCTTGCGCCCGATCTGCTGGTCGACGGGGAATTTCAGCTCGATGCCGCCCTCGTGCCTTCGGTCGGAGAGATGAAAGCACCTGGTAGTCCGGTTGCAGGCCATGCGAATGTCCTGGTCTTCCCCGATCTCGATTCAGGCAATATCGCCTACAAACTTGCGCAGCGACTCGCAAAGGCTGAAGCCTACGGCCCGATCACCCAGGGGCTTGCACGACCCGTCAATGACCTCTCGCGTGGAGCATCGCCCGACGATATCGTCGGGGTCATTGCCATAACCGCAGTTCAGGCGCAGGCTTCTCCCCGCCCCAGCTGAGAACAAAGCGTGTGTCAGCCCCTTGCCGCCCACAGGGCAAGGGCATCCTTGGCGATGAGGAGCTCTTCATTGGTGGGAATGACAAGCAAGGTGACGGACGAGTCGTCGGTCGAGATGACACGGTCGGCGCCGCGCAGGGCATTACGCCGCTCATCGAGCACGATTCCAAAACCCTCAAGCCCACTGAGTACCATCTGTCGTAGAATACTGTCGTTCTCGCCCACGCCTGCCGTCATGACGATGGCGTCAACGCCGCCCATGCTGAAGGCATACTGGCCGATATAGCGTCGTATTGCATTCGCGTATATCTCCAGAGCAAGTTCTGCGCGCTCATCGCTATCTGCAACGGCGGTATGAACATCTCGGATATCGTTTGAGATCCCCGTCAGACCCAAAAGCCCCGATTCCCGGTTCATCAATCGATCTACCTCCTCGGCGGACATACCGAGCTCCGTGATCAGATACACCACGATCGCAGGATCGATGGAACCACAACGCGTACCCATGACCACGCCATCAAGCGGCGTAAAGCCCATTGAGGTATCGACTGAATGCCCTCGATCAACGGCGGTCAGAGAGCAGCCATTGCCGAGGTGGCAGGTGATGATGCGCAGATCTTCGAGTGGACGCTCAAGTATCTCGGCTGCACGAGCGGCTACATAGCGGTGCGACGTGCCATGAAAGCCGTACTTGCGAATGCGATGCTGCGTGTAGAGTGTATCCGGTAAGGCGTAGCGAAAGGCACGAGGCGGTATCGTTTGATGAAAAGCCGTATCAAAGACGGCAACCTGCAAGGCTGCAGGGATGAGGGTCTGACAGGCTTCGATGCCCGTCAGAGCGGCAGGATTGTGCAGAGGAGCAAGTGGTACACATTCCTTAATCTTTGCGATGACATCCTCGTCTATGACGACCGACTTGACGAAGGCCTCGCCGCCATGCACCACCCGATGCCCGACGGCGATGATCTCTTCCAGATTGGCAAGAGCAACTGAGGAAGGGTCGAGCAGATTTTCGAGAACCGCTCGCACGGCAGCCAGATGGTCAAAAAGCGGCAGAGTGTCGGTTCGAGCAGCGTCGCCCAGACCGTGACTGTAAAAGGAATCGGGTGAACCGACTTTCTCACAGAGGCCCTTGTCGACGATTGCCAGACTCTCGCTGTCGAGCAGCTGGTATTTCAGCGAGGAAGAGCCGGTATTCATTACCAGAACATACATTACGTGCCTCCTAATCGGCCGGTCCCATACGAATGGGCATCAGTGCCCCCCCGAGTACGTGTACATGGAGATGGTGTACCGTCTGTCTACCATCATCGCCGGTGTTGACGATGATGCGATAGCCTTTCTCGTCCACACCCTTGAGTCGTGCAACGGTCGCGACGGTAGCAAAGAGATGGCCCAGGAGGGGCTCTGGCACTTCGTCGCCAATGTGGCTGTAATGGTGCTTCGGTATGATCAGGACGTGTACCGGCATCTGAGGATTTGCGTCCTCAAAGGCAATGACCTGATCATCCTCATAGACGATCCTGGCGGAAATCTCACCTTGTGCAATCGCACAGAAAATGCAGTCCGGCATCCGTTCTCCTCTTTCTTCAGCTCAGGTTGGTATCGACCTCGTCGTCGCTTTCCGGTTCAAGCTCCCCCATCAGGACGCTTACTCGCTGCTGGGCCTGAGTCAGGCGCTCCCTGAGGCTGCGCAGCAGGGCGACTCCCCGTTCGTAGCGCTCAAGACTCTCTTCGAGCTCCAGGCTGTCGTCCTCCAGAGCACGAACGATAAGTTCCAACTCATCAGAAGCGTCTCGAAAGCTCAATTGGTTCACATCGGGGATCTGCGGCTGTCGCGCTGTCCCATCCTTCATGTCACTCACCTCGTGTCTCCTCGTCTGTCGTCCGTCCTTCAACCCTGCACGCCAGAAGGCCGTCCCTGAGTCTCAGGTCGATACGCGCTCCCCAGTCTACCGCATCAACACTCGATACGATATGCCCGTCCTCGTCACAGGCAACAGCATACCCCCGAGCGAGCACCGCGAGAGGAGAGAGGCTTTCGAGCTTCGCCGTCAGAATACCCAGAACGTTCGCACGGTCAGCAATGAGCCCCCTGCCGAGTGCCTTCATCCGAGCTTCTCCTCCACCGAGGAACGAGCTGCTGCGCCCCAGACGATCATCGAGCGCCGTCGTGAGGCGCATCTGCGCCATCTCCAAGGCCAGTTCGCGCCGCAGCAGAGGGTGCTTGGGGTCAGTAAGCACGGGACGGGTCTCAAAATTGGCAAGGTGGGCTGCCCAGCGAGCAAGGCGGGTCCGCTTCCCGTGGCGCATCCGACGCGCCTGGCTGTCGAGGTGCAGCAACAACTCGGTACCGTCGGGACTCACGCGCTCGGCTGCCGCAGTCGGTGTCGAGGCGCGTGCACTGGCCACCATGTCGGCAATGGTGGTATCCGGCTCATGCCCGATGCCGGTAACGATGGGCACCGGAGAAGTGGCAATGACTCGGGCAAGTGCCTCATCGTTGAAAGGCATGAGGTCTTCGTAGGAGCCGCCGCCACGTACCAGAAGGGTGACCTCCACGCCAGCCTGTGCGGTTGCGTGGAGGCCGTCGATCAGCGCCTCGACTGCGTGTGCGCCCTCAACGGGCACACCAGCCAGTACTATCTGGGCCAGAGGGAAGCGGCGACGCAGGGTTCGCAAGACATCGTGAACCGCTTTTCCACGTGGAGAGGTCACGAGCCCGATTCTCAAGGGCGCTATCGGTATCGGGAGTTTACGAGCGGGGTCCATGAGGCCCAAAGCCTCAAGTCGAACGGCAAGCTCGGCCACCTTCAGGCGTAAGGCACCCTCCCCCGCCAGACGCAGGGTTCGAACCTCAAAGTTCAGACGCCCCTTCGGCGCATAGAGCGAAAAGGCGCCCGCCGCCTCAACGAGCATCCCCTGTCTGATCGCAAACTGTGTCTGAGCAAGATTGTTCTTCCATATCAGACAGGGCAAAGCCGACTGCTCATCAGCAAGAGTAAAGTAGACCGCCTTATAGCCAGGCTTATCGGAGACTTCCGAGACCTCGCCGAGAACCGTCATACTGATCTTTTGGAGCGAAGCCTTGGCGACCTTGAGTGCCTGGCTTACCGAAAGCGTTTCGGGATTTTCGCTCAACGGCGTGCCATACCGATGAGATAGAGGAGCTGGAGAACCGAAATCAAAGCGGCGGCAATATAGGTCATGGCCGCAGCGCGTAAAACCCGCTTTGCGCCGCCCTGCTCCTGGGGCGGCAGATAGGTGCTCGTACTCACATACGCCAGAGCGCGGCTTGAGGCATTCAGCTCAACAGGCAGTGTGACCATTTGAAAAATGATGACGGCGACGTAGAGGATAATGCCGAGCCAGAACAGCTCGAGCACTCCAACGATGAGCCCTATGATCATGACAAAGATCCAGATATTGGAGGCAATTGACACAGCCGGCACGAGGCTTGCGCGAATGCGTGCGGGAGCATAGCCCTGAGCATGCTGGACAGCATGTCCTACCTCATGGCAGGCAATCGCCGTTGCAGCGACACTGGCTGTCCCATAGACCGACTCAGACAGGGAGACGACATTGGTCCGCGGGTCGAAGTGATCGGAGAGCTTGCCGGGAATCATCTGGATGGCAATATGCGAAAGCCCGTGCGCATCAAGCATTCGACGAGCAGCCAGCGCGCCCGTCAGCCCCGTACTGATCGGGATCTTGTTCCACTTCCGATACGACAGATTTATATATGCCTGAGTACCCAGCCCCAAGACAAGCATGGCAAGAACCAGAAGCACCCACGAAATATCCATCTACGCTCAACTCCCACCCGTGTTCTCATGATCCTGCATTTCCTGCATTCAGCCACGAATCGTTCCTGGCAAACGCGCCTACCAATACTACCTCAGAATCGATCATTTGAGGAGACGGTAGGTCTATTGAGATAAAGTGGTCACCTGTAGTTTGCCAGCATGAAAGCTCAAGGCCAGACGTCCCTCAAGCAAGGCAAGGAGCTCTTCGCCGATCAGGTCACGCCGCCAACCTCTGAACAGATCCAGATCCTTCTCCCCTGCTGCAAGTGCCTTGAGCTCGGAGGCTGAGGCAAGATAGGAAGGCGCGATGTGCAGTTCGTGGGCTCGCAGACGCACGAGTGCGTTCATCAGGTCATGCGCCGCCGCGTTATCGACCTTCGGTGTGTTGGCATGGAGGCGCCTGGGCCATTGATCGTCAGGGAGGAGACGCGCCTCCTCGAGTGTCGTCAGAATCTCCGTCGCCCACAGTCGACCGAGTCGATCACGCAGGCCACGAATACGAAAGAGCGACTCCAGATCGGCGGGGTCAGCACGAACAAGCTCGACAAGCAATTCATCGGACATGATCCACTTGCGTGGCAGGTTGCGTTTCTGCGCGGTAGATTCACGCCATGCGGCCAACTCTCTGAGTCGAGCCAGCTGTCCAGAGTTCAAAGAGGTCGCATGTTTGACCTTATGCCACATTTCCCGGGGCTCATTGACGGTTTCGGCCACCTGTGCCATATGTTCAAAATCCTGCTCAAGCCAGGCGAGTCGTCCTACATCTGCCAATTCGTCGATCATGTGATCGTAGATGTTGGGAAGATAGCGCACATCATCGGCGGCATACGCAAGCTGGCGAGGGGTCAGGGGCCGCGCAGACCAGTCCGAAAAGGTATCCATCTTTGCGAGATCGATTCCCTGATAGCGCTTCACCAACACAGCAAGCGATGCCTGCAGTGGGAGCCCCAGCAGCATGGAGGCCCACTGTGTGTCGAAAACCGGACGCGCCGAAACCCCGATCTCCTGAAAGAGAATCGCACGATCCTGGTCGCCCGCATGAAAGACTTTCGCCACGGAGGTATCGGCGAAGCAGGGTTTGAGAATACCCAAATCGACCTGCGCAAGCGGGTCGATGAGCACCAGCTGCTCGCGAGTCGCCAGCTGTAGAAGGCACAGCTGTGGATAGTAGGTCTTCTCCCGCAGGAACTCCGTATCGATAGCCAGCACATCCGTGCCTGCGATGCGTTCGCAAAAGCTCGTCAGGGCTTCGTCTGTCTCGATCCAGCAGACGTCTGGCCTCTGCCGTCGTACCCCTGGTGCCATCGGACCTCGTTTCCCCTGTTCGTCTGTGAAAAATGCTGGGATAATGGTAGCACGACAAGGCGAGTAGTAAGGCCACAAAGGAGTACGCATGGACATCCTGATCATCAATAACCTGTCTTCTGGTCTACGTGACGGAGCGATCTATGAGTTTGTACGTAAATTGGTATGCGATGGTGATCGTATCATGATGCGTTGCACAGATGGGCATACGCCGATCGGTGAAATGCTGAACGATGCGCGCTCCTTTGACCTCGTGGTTGCCTCGGGCAGCGACAGCATGATCGCAGCCGTTTGTTATGAGCTCCGCAACAGCGGTGTTGCAATCCTTCCCTTCCCCGCAGGCACCAGCAATCTACTCGCAACCAACCTCGACATGCCCGACGAACCCGGCGCGATAGCTGCCCTCGCACGTGAGCATCTTGCCCTTGATTTCGATCTCGCCGAGATAAGCTATGAACAGGGAGGATCTGTACAAACCAGAGGTTTTGCCATCATTGCAGGCGCCGGCTACGACGCAACGATCATGGAGACAGCCAGGCAGCTCAAAGAGGCTCTTGGTCCAGGCGCCTATATCGCGAGCGCCTTTGCAAACCCCAACCCACGACTTTCACATTTCACGGTTACCCTCGATGACAAGACAATAGAAACCGATGCCATTGCGGTTTTGTTGTTGAACTTCGCGAAGATATATCCCGACATCTCAATTACCCATGGCAATAACGCCCGTGATGGTTTGCTTGAAGTAGCGATCATCAAACCACAGAACACCGTTGAACTCCTGCCAGCCTTCATCGCTGCCTTTCGCGATCGCAGTGGTGGTTTTCCCAGCAGAACCGACGCCATTGAAACCTATCGTACGCATACGGTGCGTGTCGAATCCGAGCAGCTGCTGCATATTCAACATGATGGCGAGGCCCTGGGAGCAAGCACGCCACTTGAAGCGCATATCCTGCCAGGTGCCACGCGGCTTATCGTCAGCCGGGAGGCCCTTGAGCGACTTTCAGTCTGAAGGAAAGCGAGACGAAGAGAAGGCTGCTGCTGCATATCCAGCGGTGATACCCGATGCCCAAGCCCAGTGCAGGTTGTATCCGCCACAGGGGCCATCGACATCCAAGCACTCGCCTGCGGCAAAGAGTCCAGGGTAATCGTAGGCCTCAAGCCTGTCTGCTCTGAAGGCCGCAACCTGATAACCCCCTCGCAGTACCTGTGCCTGCTCGGGTTTTGGCGCAGCATTCATCCTGACCTGCCAGTGTTTGAGCGCATGGGCAAGCCTGTGGGAATTCGCGTAACTATCCCGAAAGAGCCTGCCGATACGCGGGTGGAGCATACCGTCGTAAAAGCTCTGCGTGTCATACCCACCCAAACTCTCCCTGCGTGCGCCAAGAAAAGCGGCCAACCCGTCTTCCGTATCCTCAGGGAAGAGATCGATGGAGATATGATCGCCCCTGCGAGCATATCGACTGAGATTGAAGGCGACGATACCCGAGAGTCCATAATTCCTGAATAACAGCTCCCCGTATTCGCAGAACAACTCGCGTTCGTTGCGACTGAGAGAGAGCTGCGCCGACACCCGAACTCCGTCAAGCCCCCTGATGGCTGCGGTGTCGGTTCCAAGCGGTCCGAGTATCGGTGCGGTTTCCTGATAGGAAAGCCCCCCGATATCCACGGATCGTGAGCCACCATGAGCGAGAATCACAGCTCTGCTGCAGAGGCTCTCGCCAGAAGCGAGGTGCAGGACAAATCCCTCTCCAGCAGACTCGACATGTTCAGGCTGGCACTCACAACGTAGTTCGACATCGAGTTCGGCAATGCGATGGCGAAGCACATCAAGCACCGAGTTCGCCATGCGAGTGCGCGGATAGACCCAGCCTCGCTCGTCAGCCTCAGTCATAAGGCCCCGTTCATCAAACCATGCGCGGACAGCGGCGGCATCCCAGCGTCCGAGAACGTTGGAAGCGAAGTCCTGATTACGATAGGTGCCCAAAGGCAGTGCGGCACCTATTGCATCGTTTGTGAGGTTGCAGCGTCCGTTACCCGTCTTGAGTATGCTCTGGCCAATGCGCGCCTGTCGTTCCAACACGACGACCCGCACACCCTGCTCGGCTGCCGTGATGGCGGCGGCAAGCCCGGCGGCGCCTGCTCCAATCACACATGCCTCGAGTGTATCGCTCATACACACTCCGATCACGACAACCAACAGAGGGACGATTGAAGAATACTACACCTTGCTATCCTACCGCTTGATAGCCTTTGCTTCCCTAAAGAAAATTCGCTATGCCAGTTGGTGGTCTTTTCTTTTTGCCGAAGCAAAAGCCGCTCTGCGTGTACACAGAGCGGCTTGGTTGCAATGAGGCGTGCTCCTTTGACCATCCGTGAGGAAAGCCCGGCCTCGCCTATAGATAATATATCACCGACGCTTCTGGACTTCAATCACGTCACTCGCGTCACTTTTCCATCTTTAGCAATCATGATGATCCGGTAGATGCTCTTCCTTTGCGTGAGATACCGCGATAGCTCGGAGGCAATCCTTTTATCGTCGAGCTAGGGAAGTGTGGCGAGACAAAAAAAGTACCTTTGCTTTTTGCTTTTTGCTTTTTGTCTTGCGTTCGTATGCAGAGAGCCGTAGGGTCGAGCGTAGGTTCCGCTCCTACAGATTCGTCCCTGCAGGTCCGTCCGATCCGCACCTACGATCCACTCCCGTTTTTGCCCGCGTAGGACTGTATTTCGCTGTTAATGCGCGCGAAAGACAACCGCTGAGGAGAAAATCGGTTGACTTTCGCGCGCATTAACGAAACTTTTGGCTCTCCGCCACCACTTAAAATAAATCTCCGCTCTCACATAGTCGCCAAAGTCCTACGCATTCTGAAGATATCATCCGGCAAAAAAATTCGTCCTATGGACCAGAGTAAACATCCAACTATGCAGATCATATCACGCAAAATCAACAGGCCTGAAGTCGATGAGCTTCTGGCCTGCAAAAATGACGTGGTGCGCGATACTGGATTTGAACCAGTGGCCCCTACCGTGTCAGTCGCTCCATCGAGCGCATCAGCATGTACCAGTACGAAGCAGAAAGGCCTATCTATCTGCAAGAATGGATGCTGCGACTTCGCGCAGCATGACGTGCAAGGAGTTTATGCACAGGTTGCAAGTCCCGTTGTCCCACATATATCTACACAGGATATCCAAACGTTGTAGTGTGGCTCCTGAATGGACTGCACCGGCTTGGGTATCAAGAGGCGTGCACCTCGGCACTCACGTCTCCTGTCAACTGCGCAATTTTGATGCTCGTGACAGCTTTGTTGGTGTGGTAGAATTATGAGAATTAAGAAATAGAATAAAATTAATAGATTTGAGGTGCTTTCATGGATACAGCCAAGGTAACATCAAACGGTCAGGTCACTATACCGATAGACTTCCGCAGGCTTCTGAATATCAAGCCCGGAAACAAGGTGTTGTTCTTTCAGCGGGAAAACGGTGATGTGGTCATAGAAAACGTCTCGATTGTTGCCCTGCGCAAAGCGCAGTCGGCATTTGCTGGAGCCGCCGTTGATTTTGGCTACGAGAGCACAGATGACGTCTTGGATGACGTGATGACCACTCGTTACGGGGATAGCCATACATGAGGGTAATGATAGATACCAACGTCTTCATGTCCGCACTCATGTTCCCCTCGTCGACGCCATCTGGTGCGATGCAGCTTGTGATGGAGAGACACGAGTTGGTACTTTGCGACTACATAGTCAATGAACTCAGGAACAAGATCGGCCTAAAACGACCCGATCTTGTTCCTGCGTTGAATGAGTTGCTTGATACGATGCCTTACGAGAACGTCTCGGGGACAGGTGATCCCACCCCTGCCATCAAAGACCCAAAGGACGCACCGATACTGGATGCTGCCATCGCGGGAAACGTCGGTGTCGTCATCAGCGGCGACAAGCATTTTAAGAGTCTGTCTCTAACAAAGCCAAGAGTGAACAGTCCGGCAGATTTCCTTAAAAAGAACAGATAACCTTGGGAGAGCCTGGGGGACGACGCAGGAGTCAGTGGTAGGAGGTGGGGCAAGGTAGTCTGTCGGTTTTGTGACGTTTTACAGGCTTTTGAGACAGCCCATTTTTCGCTATACACTTTTCAGGGGAACTGCTTTTGCCAGCTTTCGTTGTTTAGTAAGGATCTGGTCGAAATCATAGTCCTCAATATCAATTTCAACACAGAGCACTCCATTGATGACACGAGATTTACGTAATAGTTCTTCTGCGTCAAGCTTCATTTGTTCATAATACTTCTTCTGTTGAGAGGACAGACAACTAACAGGTACAACGACAACTCTTCTTGTCGAGATGTCATTTCCGAAGAGGTATTTATTGATGCAATCGTCAAACATTTCAAAACAAATCGATGCCGTTGCCATCATCAAAGTCACTACGGCAATAAAAATGACAGTCGCTGTCGAATTGAAGTTGTCTGAGAATACCTGAGATACAATTATCCAAAGCGCTCCGAAACCTGCAAGAACTTTAGATAGATAAGCAGTAAGCTTAATCCTTACGGACGAATTTGCAAACTTGCATAAAATGCTAAAATATATTATGAACATAGAAATAAGTATGATAAAACTTACAAATATTATAATTATATTTATTATAAATTTACTATCAAATGTATTTAAATATATTAAGAAACCCTCAAATACCCAAGCGATTACCACCATAATTAACAGCACGATCGACGCAATCAGTAAGGGTGAAACCAGGATCACAGGAAAACTACCAAGCATCGATTCGATGGAACAATAATCCCTGAGACACATTTTTCTACAAGTGTGCAGAGGGCCAATTATATATGCAACAAAGGCAAAAATTTCAAGAGTAGCATTAACGAAAATAAGAGCAGGACTTGGTGGATTGCACACAGTAATTACTATCGAGATAACAATGCAAATAGTGCCCATCAAGCTTAGAGCCATTACTATCCAAGTTTTGTTTCTTTTTTCGGACTTGCCTGCATATCCTTTCATGATTTCAAGTTGCTTTCTCCATCTTTTTGCGCAGAATCGAAAGCCGAGCTTCATATCGCTTCCATAATGCTGCCTTCCGCTCGAGAAAAAAAACGAGGAGTAATCGTCAAACTGGTTTGAAGTTTCATTCTGTTTCTTTTTGGATCTTTTCACTTTTTACCTCCACACTACCAGTATGACTACCTTAATTCCGCCAATCTATCATCCATTTTTCGAGACTTCGTTCTGGCGTGCGATGGCCAAAGAGTAGAGTGTCATGTTCGGTCAAAGCTTGCACTGCAAGAAATCCCTGTAGGACAACATAAGCTGAAAGCCCATTCGATTTCTGGTCTACATCGTTGTAGATAAACTCACCCTTACGAAAGAAAGACGGTTTGCAGATTCCTTTGGAATTTGCTTTCTCTTGAGCGCAGATGGCATTTAGATAACATATTTGTTGCAGAGGGCACAGTGGTGAAGCTTTGCTTTCCGAAGTGTGTTGGTCGTGTAACTCATGTACTCCGCGCTCTATCATCCCCGTCACACCCTTCGGTTCTCTTGTGGGGAGCATTCTTAATGTCTGGATGTCATCCAGTGTATCAAATTCCTGCATTGTGCGTATCGACACTATTGCATTTTCCTGAAGACCGATAATTTGCAAAGCTGAAACTTGTCTTAGAAATTCAGTCCACCGAGTTCAGCTCTATAGGGAAGGAGGAAGACGGCTTCCTCCTGCGGGCAACTAATGAATGGAGGATATTGCACATGAAACCGACGGAACGCGGGCAGAAAACAGTATACGTATCAGGGTCACCATCGACGGATCGCAAACTAAATAGACGTGACTTCCTGAGAATGGGAACAGCAGGCGCTGCGCTCTTGGCGACGGCAGGCGTTGTAGGCTGTGCTCCGCAATCAGAGCAGGTTGCGGATGGTGCTGTCACTTCTGGTGGCAAGATTCCAGAGACTTGGGATCGGGAAACTGAAATCCTCGTCGTCGGTGGCGGTGGTGGCGGCATGATTGCGGCCTGCAACAACTGGTACACCACAGCAACAGCACGAAGGCAAGAAGTTTCGATGCTTGAGTATGAAACCCTTGAAGAACTTGCCAAAGCCATGGAGGTACCCGCAGGCACTCTGAAAGCAGCCATAGATCGCTACAACAGTTTTGTGAGTGCAGGTTCCGACGAGGACTTCGGTCGGTTGCTCAGACAGGTAGAGCAACTTAATACGCCGCCGTTTCGCGCCATCCGCATGGCACCACGACATTATACGACCTATGGAGGCATAGCTATCGGTGCAGAATGCCATGTGCTCTCCCGTGACGACTCGCCCATCCCAGGACTGTATGCGGCGGGAACCTGTTGCGGCTCCAGCGTGGAACAGGAGGGTATCTACTATGAAGGTGGTGTTGGACAGACCCTGACCCAAGGCTGTATCTGCGCCGAAGTAGCAACCGCAGAACAGATGGGGTAGAGAGTCGGGCGTGTCAGGGAGACACGTGTCAGCGCGTGTCAGGGTAAGTTGAATTCCATAATGATACACTGCAATACATGCTCCCTGATTGGTATTGGACGTCGTTTCGGGGCTCATGCGCACGAAAACAAACAGGCCAGAAGCTCATCAGCTTCTGACCTGCGAAGATACATGGTGCGCGATGTTGGATTTGAACCAACGACCCCTACCGTGTCAAGGTAGTGCTCATCCCCCTGAGCTAATCGCGCATGAGGTCGCCTACAACAACACTGTAGAAGCGACGCGGGACAGTGTATCATAAAAGACCTTACCGAAAGGTGTCGCTTTCTTATCAGCTTACCAGTTTGCCCGTTTGCCCGTTTTGCCTTTTGCGTTTCTGTTCTGCCAGAATTGGCGCGAATATGCCTTTCTTGAGTAACGGGATTCTCGACAGAGGGAGTGGCCATGGCAACCAGACTTGAAGACTTACAGGATGTCGATGTGCTCGTCATGACGATTATCCGCGACGACTTGGACTTGCTCACCGATTTTCTTATTATCGAGTACGATCGTCAGTATCCTGATACGGCGGTCTCGCTTCTTACCAAACCAGAGCGACGACAGCTCATCCAAAAGGGCACCGACCGCGTCCTCCTCGCCTTTACCCTAAGCCCCGGGGAGTTGGCGCGTGAGGACATGATTTACCCTCTCACCACGAGCCAGTCGCATACCTTACTCGATGACAGAATATTTCTAAGCAGTATCGATAATGACTTTTTCGTATTTGAAGTGTTTTTAAGTCATGTGCTGGAACGGATCGAGTCCGACGACACGCTGCAAAGACAGGTTATCCTCTCACTTTTTCGAGCATTTTCAGTGATGATGCGCGCTAATGTCATCCGCCAACTTGATGGACTCGCGCTGAATATCGAGGAAATGAGTGCCGCAAAACGCTCCCAGGAGCAGCTTGCCTTTGCACGGCAGCTTCAAAAGCAACTTACGCAGACAAGCACCGTGCTTACCAAAGAAATCGACGACTTTGGTAAGAAGCACGCAGAGCTGAACGGTGAGCTTGACTTTTTCACTGCGAAGATGAAGATGCTCACCAAAGACCTGTTCGAAGAAGCCTGTTTGGACATCAGCGAGCCAGAAAGACCAGTAGAACTGGTGGAGGCTTTATTGAACCCTGCCAAAATCCCCCAGAAAAGCGCACTGCCAAACAGAGATGCAGAGGAAGCAAGGCTTGTTGATGCTGGACTTACTGTACGCGAACAGCAGATCGCAGCCTTGGTTACCGAGGGCCTTTCCAATAAGGAGATCGCCTCACGCCTCCATATTACCGAGAGCACAGTCAAAAACCACCTACGTAAGATATTTGAACGCCTTGCTATTACCAAACGTACACAACTGGCCGTGTTTGGTGCTTATCGCAAAGCCCTGGGGATCAAGCTGCCTTACTGAGTAGTACGAAAGTACTAAAACATCGGCAACTACAGCGTAAGAAACTGTACAACGGTGTCTGTTGACTCCCCGCTGTGACCGATAGCATTCTTCCTGTCTTATTCGTTGCAAAATAGGAGGAAGTATGCAGGACAAACAGCAGGGGGATTGGGTGAGCAGGCGGTCTTTCCTGGCAGGAGTTACCGGCATGGCGGCACTCGGTGTCGTTGGTGGGCTTACAGCCTGCGCACCGGCCACAACAAATGCTGGCGGCTCGAACAACGAAACGGCTTCGGTGACGAGCGGAGGCGCGCTACCAGCAAACTGGGATCTGACGTGTGACATCTTGGTGATTGGCGGTGGCGGCAGTGGCCTTACCGCAGCAGCCAAGGCCGCAGAACTCGGGAACAAGGTCATCCTCGCCGAGAAGATGGAGCGCGTAGGCGGTGACACAGCATTGTCGTCGCAGGTCGTGCAAGGGATATGGACACCCTCGTATGAAGAAGGCGACACGAAGGAAATCTATTTGGAGGATCTCAAACAAAGCCACTGGGCAACCGAGAAGGGCGAGATGGGGGTGGCGCTGCCAAGCGAATTCCCTCTCACCAACGCCTGGCTCGACAACTGTCCAGAAATGTATGACTGGGCAGAAGCTGGGGGCATGAGCTGGAGTGCGGTAACTTCACCGTATGCCTGTTACTATCCGCAACCACAATGGGACACCAAGCACACCCGTCATTATGCGCCCGCCGGAGGTTCACTCATTACGGTACTGCAAAACATTGCCGAAGGGGCCGGGGTTGATATTCAGATTCGAACGCCCGTCATCGAACTTATAGCCAAGGACTCCGGGAGAGTCGTGGGAGCGTGGGCCCTGGATGCCAACGAACGGATTATCGCCATCAAGGCAACAAAAGCCCTTGTCCTTGCTACCGGTGGCTTTAACGCAGACAGGGGCATGATGAGTCGTTATCTGCCGCTTCAAGGTATGGGATTTTGCGGAGGAGGCGACGGCAACACCGGAGATGGGCACCTCTTTGTCAAGGCGCTGGGTGGTGCGCTCAATGATATGTCGCTTGGTTCGCATTGGATGGTATACGACGATGTATCGCCCTCGGTGCTCTATAACGGGGCTTCGATGATCTTTTACGGCGGCGCAGAAGGTCAGGCAGATGCCACTGATCTCCCCTTCCTGCTTATCAACATGAATGGCGAGCGATTCATGGCCGAGACGATGGGCTACAAATGGGTAGGCTATCACACCAACAATCAGCCCTACCACCTCAATCATATCGTCTTTGATTCTGGGACAGTGTGCCAAAAATGGTTCGAGACGGCAACGACCCGCTACCCCGATGTCAAATACTACAGTGCCGAAACTCTTGACGAATTGGCTCAGCAGATGCAGGTTCCGGCTGAGACACTCGCGACTACCATACAGCGCTATAACCAACTGGTTGATACGGGCGTTGATGAGGACTTCGGTCGCTCAATGCGCGGCGTGGGCAAATTGGAAACACCACCTTTCCGTGCGGTGCGGATGCGGCCACGCCATTACACTACGTACGGAGGCGTTGGTATCGACACCTCCTGTCGTGTTCTCAAAGAGGACGGGTCGATCATTCCGGGACTCTATGCTGCGGGAACCGTCTGTGGCACACTCGTCGAGCAGGAAGGTCTCTATTATCAGGGCGGCAACGGTCAGGCACTGACCTTTGGCTACCTGGCTGGTAAGACGGCAGCAACCGAAGAGTCGTGGGAGTAGCATGCACTGCGAGACATAATCGAGCAGGCAGACAGGCGAGAACCCTCGCCTGTCTGCTTTTGGCCACTCACTGAACCATCATTCTGGCAGACTATCCCAGTAGTTCTCATTTTCTCTAGTTCTTGCCTGATTTCAGGAAGTAGCGCACCAGGAGAATGGTACCGATAACCACTGCCACAACCAATACGACAGCGGCAATGAGAACAATGGGAGCGAATGCCGATTCCGCTGGGCTTGGCTCAATGACAATATCAGCACTTGGTCGTGGCTCGATGACAATATCTCCAAAGGCAACAGAGGGAAGAGCGAGTGACGCCGAGAGTACTCCTGCAAGAGCCAGGGATAGGTGCTTGAGCATTTGATATCCTCCCTACATCAGAAGTGAGAGCAAAACGCCGAATCCACATGAAAGAGCATTGACAATAAAGGCAAAAAGGTAGGGCCTGACAAAGCCGCTGCCATACCGCTGATAATAATACCCCTCTACAGCTATCGCAGATAGCTCAAGAACAATGAGAGCAAAGATCGGTGTGATGGGCAGGTAGGCCGCGGCAATCCAATAGAGGAGGACGACCACGGGATTGGTGATGATGTTCACGCACAGGACCAGAATCAGGTCCTTGCGCGAGAACTGCTCTATGAGGGGCTTGTAGGAGAGGAGTCGCGCCACAAGAAGATAGAAGCCTGTTTCAAAAATGAGCGTCAGAAAAAGGGAGACCACCAGGGCAACGAATATGTTTGTTGTCATCGTTTTGCTTTTCTCAGAGCATATACCAGTAATACCAGAGACAGGATTGAGAGAAGGGGGAATATTCCTGAAAAGCCTTCGGGAACGCCGACTCCCAGATGCACGGGCAGAAAGCCAAGAAACAGGCCGAAGGTCAGTAATCCAAACGAGAATCCCCGTGCGCCGGGAAATTCCTTCGCCATGGCCCAGAGTGTTATGGGCATCGTCATATTGAACGCAAAGACCGCCAGAAGGCCAGCGATGGGGAGAGGGGAAACGAGGAATAGGACTGCCGCAAGACCGAGGGACACCGAGGATACCTTGACTGGCCCAAAACGGTCAGCAAGGAAGCCGCCCGCTGTTTTTCCCAGTACCACGGCGCCGACCAGGAGGATTCCCCAGTGCCCCAGACTCTTCCAGGGGAAGTCCAACGAAAGTCCTACGAACGAACGTATGATAACCACCAAAAACAGGCAGACGGCTACCATGAGAAGCGGCGAGGATCCTGCTCTCCCGATCGATACCACAGCGTTATCCCGATATGCTCCGGGAAACAGTCTTCGCACTGCAAGAAGCGCGCCAGCAGTAAGCATCAGGATACCGACAAGGGGGGAAACGGGCATGAGGGCAGCTCTGCCAACAAGAGCTCCCAGGAAAAGACCCAGAGCCCCCGGTGAGACGAATACACCGAGTGGACCACTCCTTCTCTCGCTGACATTCAACACATCTATTCCCCCGCCGAGGTGAAAGAGCGCATTCCCAAGCCCGAGTAAAATCACCACTGACACAGGGATCGGGCCCACACAGAAGGCCGTTGCGATCAAAAGGCATCCAATGCCTGCACAGAGAGCATTGCGATTCAGCCTGTCGGCAAGGAGTCCTAGGGGCATCTGCATTGCAAAGGCACAGAAATTGTAGAGGAGGATACAGAAAGCGACCTCGGTTGTACCGATAATCATGCGAAATATCAGGAATGCACAGGCAAAGTCAACGAGAAAGTGAGCGACGGAGTAAACAGCGACCATTGGCCAGATCTTTTGCCGCGCATCAAGTGATACTGTTCGCACAGATGGCTCCCTGCGGTTTTTAATCCCAGATTCCAAGAGGACAGATTCCTGAGCAGAGCCTTGATATCAACCTGGAGGCGACGACCGGATTCGAACCGGTGATGAAGGCTTTGCAGGCCTCTGCCTTACCACTTGGCCACGTCGCCTTACAACAACAGACCACGCGATGATGCGCGTGGTCTGTCGATATCGTGGAGCGGACAACGGGACTCGAACCCGCGACCCCAACCTTGGCAAGGTTGTGCTCTACCAACTGAGCCATGTCCGCATTGCGCAAGGAAGTATTCTACTGAAATCCGCACGTATGAGCAAGTGCCAATCAGATGAAGGACCCACCAGAGACCCCCATGCGTCAGACAAACTACCGGGAAAACGCCCCTCTCCCCTACTATTCCCCGCTACTCGATGCGGATCTCCAAAGACAGGAAGTAGTCGTCGCCTGAGATGGAGGTAATGTCTACGAGCGAACCCCAAAATATCATCTTTCCCGTAATACGCAGGTCTTCACGCTGGATATAGTCTACGAGTTTCTCGATGGCCCGCGCTCGACCATTGTCGCGGTTTTGATAGACCACACAGACATACCTGCCCCGAGGTAGGACGAACTCCGCGTAGGGTGCGCCGGCGTCCTCGCCCGTCCCTACATGGATTCGCCCCGGACTGGTGAACTCCAGCGTCGAGGGATCGATGTCGCGAAGGAGGTAATAGGTAAAATCATAGTGGTTGCCTGCATCGACGATGCTGGCACGTGCTTTGATCAGCGCCTGTTCGATGTCTGCCGCACTATCCGGCTTGACATAGATACGTCGCTCGCCCCGCTCTTCCACTGCAGGTTGATAGGTCACCAAATCCTCGCGTAAGGTAATCGCGTGCAGCTTCTTGGTGAGGAACTCCTTGCGCTTGTTCAACTCGTCGATTTCTGAATCGATCTCAGCGGACTGCTGCTTCAGAAAGGTGGTGAGCATCTCGGGGTCGTTGCCATGCGCGACATATTCCTTAATGGTTTTCAGGGGCAGACCCGTTGCCTTACCAAGACAACGAATCAAATCCAGCCGGAACATATCTTGAAGGGAATAATAGCGATAGTTGGTCTCGGGATCCGTATAATGCGGCGTCACGAGCCCGATAGTCTCGTAGTACCTGATCGTTCGGATAGGCAGGCTCAACAGCTTGGAGACCTGCCCGATCATATAGAGCGCCATCGGGGAGATCCTTCTCTCAAACTCTCCAATAGAGACAGGGTTTATCTCCGAGTATTCAAGCATGTTTCAGCTGGAAACACAAGCAGGAAAGGGCAGCCCCAAGCCAGCCCTTTCCCGAACTTTTCCGATTCGCTTTTTGCCGCGCGCAAGGACTCTGCTCAGATGCGTTTGGCCTCAAACTTGCACTTGCCTACCGCCATCTTGGCGATGCCACTCATCGAGTCGCCCTCGACCTTGCCGGTCAGCGTAAAGGTAAAGCTCCCCATGGCTGGTACCGGAAAATCCACCTTGAACCTGAAGTCGTCTCCGCTGACGCTTCCCTCATAGATCTCGGTATTCCAACCGCTCTCCGCGCTGAACTTGCCTGTCAGCGCCTCGCCGTCCTCGACCGCCTCAAAAACCACAATCTTGGCGCCCATGGGCGAATGCAGTACCATATCCCATTTTCCTGCAAGCATTTTGGATCCTTTCTCCTCGTCAGATCAACAATGTCAAATCGCCTGCCGGATAGGTCACGCAGGGATGGATATACCCATAGCGCATGTCCGACTTGCGTAAACTCGCGAGTCCCGGGTGGAATACCTCGCCATCCATGAGCCTTGAGCGACAGACGCCACACTCACCGCTACGGCAGTGATTCTTCTTGGTGATCCCGGCCTTTTCGAGCGCGAACAGGATCGATTCGCCTGCGACCGCTGGTAGACTGCGGCCATCCGTAAGTGTGATGGTGAACACATCGTCCGGATTGATGCCCTGCGGCCAACCCGCCAGCTTCCAGGGCTCTTTGGGCGCCGACGGTACTTCCTTGCGAATCTTTCGCCGCGCTACCTCGAGCTTCTCGAGTTCGGGGACCACGAAATCATACATCGCCTGTGGCCCGCAGAGGAAGAGGGTGTAATCCTGTGGATCGCCGAGCTCCTCTTTGATGAGCTCGGCCGTGATGAACCCGGTACGGACGTGTGAAGCCATGTCCACTTCCGGTTCCGAAATGACGGGCACCAGACGGAAGTTCTCGCGTACTGCGGCGAGCTTCTCAAGCCTGTCCACAAAGATCACGTCGTCCTCTTTTGCGCAGCCGTAGAGCAACACGATCTCCTCGTCATCGGAAAACTTCTCAGAGTCTGTTTCAAGCATACTCATGAACGGTGTGATGCCGCTGCCTCCTGCTATGAAGCACAGTTTCCTGCCATGCACCGGCCTGAAGCGATAGAAGGTGCCCAGCGGCCCCGTGGACGTCAAGACGTCTCCAACCTTGAGATCGTTCAGGAGGAAATCGGATACGAACCCGTCCTTACTCTCGCGCACCGTTATCTCATAGAAACCACGCTCTGTCTCCGGAGACGAGATGCTGTAGGCGCGACTGGTATGGATGCCCTTGACACAGACACTCAGATTCAGGTACTGGCCGGCTACGAAAGGCGGAATGTAGCCATCTACCGGCGCGAGCTTGATCGACTTGGCGCTTGCCGTCTCGGTGCGGATGGCAACAACCTTGAGCTTGATGCTGTCGGGGTGAAGGGTATTGACCTCGTTACGAACCTTGCCCTTACGAACGCGATGGTCGAAATTGTAGGTCCGCCCTACTTCCAGCTCAGCCATGATCTTGTCGTAGTGCTTCATCTTGCTGAAGTCATGCCTGACCGGGTGCACGCCCTCCCGCATATCCTTGAGAACGACACGGGCCGCCGTGTAGCCGCCCATGAAGGTCGTGTGGAATCCACCAAACATGAATGACGCGCCACAGAAATACAGTCCACCTATCGGCGACCGGGCATCCAGTTTGGAGGCGATGAGGTCCTTCATGTGGCTGTCTACGCCATAGATACCGCCATTGATCGACCCAATGTAACGCTGGAGCGTCATCGGCGTAAAGATCTCGATCTCCTCGATGTGGTCTTTGACCTCAGGATAGAAATCGTAGAAGTAATCGAGCATCTTCTCAGCGTACTTGAATTTGACGTCGTGGTACTGCTCCGGCGGGTACTCGACAAAGGGATCGGTGACCTTACTTGTCAGAACCGTCAGCACACAGGTGCCCTCTTCACTGTAATCGGGGTCATCGATATTGTAGACGGACACATACTCCAGGGGCACGTAATCGAGTTGCCTGAGGTTGTACTCGTAGCGCTGTGGCTTCATGGTTCCCGGAGCGGGCATCAAAAAGCTCGTTGCGTTCTCCAGCCCGACCTCCTCGGCCGTGCAGTCCAGCCCAATGTTCATGCCGAAGATACCCTGACTGGGATTGGATACGCGCAGGTCGGCGTAGAGATCCTCCGGCACCAGATCATTGTCGATCAGGTCGATGTAGGCATTGATCCTGCCCACGTTACAGAGTACGACCGGTGCATGGAAGGTCTCGCCGGATTCCGTCTCCACGCCCTTGACGATGTTATCCTCGACTATGATCTTCTTTACGCGGGTGTTCAGCTTCAGAGTGCCACCCAGATCGATGAAGGTATTGGTCACCGCGGCGGTCATCGACGCCGAGGTGCCCTTGACGTTCCAGGAGCCGCCTGTGCGCTCATACAGTGCCGCGAGTATGGGGAAGGGGATCCGCTCGATGGGGATGCCGAGATAGCCGTACAGGCATTGGTAGACACCCTTGAGCATCGCGTTTTCGAAATATTTGTTGAGCATCTCCAAGCCTGTGACCTGACCATACTCAAACAGGCAGGGAAACTCCTCCTGAGTGATGGGCCTGTCTTCGGCAACAAAGTCGTAGAGCCGCATGAACTCCAGACCGGTACGCTCAACCAGATCCTGATACTGAGCGATTGCCTCTTTCTCGGTGTTGAAGAAGTCCTGAAGTTCACCGACAAAGCCCTCGCGAGTATTGGGCAGGGCGATCTCGCCCATGCCCTTGAAGGCGAGCCTGAAGGCCTCTTCCTGCGGCACGAACTCGATCTTGTCCCAGACCCCCAGAGTCTCGAACAGGCGTCTGAGATAGCCCTTTTCACCCGTGTAGATATCGCCGACGCCATAGAGCTGGTGTAAGCCTGTCTCAAACTCGAAGCGCCCACGCACGAAGGAGGAGCCACATCCACCTGTGATGTCGTGCTGCTCCAACAGGAGCGTCTTCTTTCCCGCCTTCTGTAGCGTCAGTGCTCCCGCGTTGCCACCGTTGCCAGCTCCGATAACGATGACGTCATACTCTGTTTCCATCAAAGCAATCACCTCCGATTTCTCTTCCAAGGGTCATGATAGTGACCTTGGACCTCTGCCTCGAGCTGCCTGGCAAGCTCATTAAACGTATCTTTGCCCTACTGAATATGTTCAGATTACCCGGATGAAATCTGCCCCGCTGGACAGCAACATACAGCCTCTACCAACTGGAGAGTCAAGCTGGTGGATTCTCTTGTCTCGTTCTGGTTCTGCCTGGCGCAGGGAAGCAAACAGGGGAAACGACCCTGTGGCAGCGCCTTATCTCTGGGACCGCACGGGAGACTGGCTACCCACGAATCCGCTGGGGCTTCAGGAAGATAGACGTCTCGAGTAGATAATCATCAGAACTCATCGCATGAAGCTCGTTGATCGGATATATCTGATAGATAGGCCCCTTCAGATCGAGAGCCTGATTTTCGGCAAAGGTCTTCAGGCGCGCTGGGAGTTCACCCACCGAGCCATACCCACCGCGCTGATAGGTAAGCAGGTATTGGCCGGCAGGGCTCTTATCCCTGCCGTCCGGGTCGATGAGGAAAAACCGAGTCGGGCGAGAGGGGCTTGCGCAGAAGTCTTCAAAGCTGTTGAAATAACCACCGATCGGGTAGGACTTGTTCAGCTTGAACTTCGTGGCAAAACGATAGAATTTCGCAAACCCACGGTAATAGTCCTCTTCACCCTGGAAATCGTTTATGGGGCCCAGAGTTATTCGCCTGCTCTCGCGGTACTCGAAAACAATATCCTGTTCGTTTCGCGGTATCGCGTCCTGAAGAAGAAAGCGCAGGGTGCCGATGAGCGTCAGAGCATCGCATACCTTTCGCAATTCGCTGTTAAGCTGACGCTCCTGACTTGAAAACAGCTGGGTGATGCTCTCGATGTTTCGCTTCTGCACCAGGGCTTTGATTTCCTTGAGGGGTATCTTCATATTACGCAAGGTATCGATAAGCTTGACCATCTGTATCTGTTCGAGTTGATAATAGCGATA
>JAIRXA010000181.1 GCA_031268525.1 Coriobacteriales bacterium
CCCGATGATGACGTGATCTCCTCCTGTTACCGCTTGCCACGTCATCACAAAGACCCCTTTGACAGAATGCTGTTCTGGCAGGCAATACGGGATGACTGCATCCTGCTCACAGAGGATGCGCATGCCAGGTTGTACGAGCAGGATGGCTTGCGAATCTGCGGTGGCTGATTTTTGCTGAAAAACTGCTTCAGAGGCTGTCGGGGTAATTCGGGGTATTCAACGTTTTGCACAAAATGGCCACAAACGGCCAGGCGCAGAGGTGTACAGAGGTCGTAGGTCGTAGGTTTGACGCGCTCGCTGGCCTCGGATACAATTTGAGGGTTCGCTCTCGAAGCCCCGTGAAACTTTGAGAATGACACCACCAGAGGCCCGCACACACAGAGAACCACGGCGAGACGTCCAGCTCAGCCCATCTCTTCGTCAGCCTCGCTATCATACGGAGGAATACCGTGAGCACGTATTACGCCAAGAAAGGCGAAGTGCCGCGCGAATGGGTTCTGATCGACGCAACGGATCAGGTCTTGGGACGCGTGGCATCAGAGGTTGCCCAGATACTGAAGGGCAAGCGCAAGCCGCAGTACACACCACATATCGATACCGGCGATTTTGTCGTTATCGTAAACGCAGAGAAGATCAAGGTAACGGGCGCCAAGGCGACCGACAAAGTCTATTATCGTCACAGTGGGTATCCGGGTGGCCTGAAGTCCGAGACTTTTACCGAGGCGATGGCCAAGCACCCCGAGCGTGTTATCGAACGCGCCGTGAAGGGCATGCTGCCCAAGAACACTCTGGGCCGCGCGATGGGCAAGAAACTCAAGGTTTATGTGGGCCCCGATCATCCGCATAAGGCGCAGAACCCGCGCGAAATCAAGTTGGAGGCGTAACAGATGGCTGAGAAGACTACCAACGACGCGATCTACAGCGGTGTCGGTCGCCGCAAGAACGCCATCGTACGCGTACGCATCATGCCCGGCACGGGCAAAGTGACCATTAACGGTCGTGACGGCAAAGCCTACTTCGGGCGTGAGGCGCTGCTGAACTACGCGCTGACCCCCTTTAAGGTGACGGATACGATCGAGCATTTTGACGTCATTGCCATTGGAACGGGCGGCGGCATATCCGGACAGGCCGGTGCATTGCGTCACGGCATCGCCCGTGCGCTGCTCCAAGCCGGTGACTATCGCGCCGAGCTCAAGAAGGCTGGCTATCTGACGCGCGATCCTCGCATGGTCGAGCGCAAGAAGTATGGCCTGAAGAAAGCCCGGAAGCGTCCGCAGTTCTCCAAGCGCTGAGCTTTCTGCGGCACACCAACACAGAAAGGCCGCTATGGCTCGCTATTTCGGTACCGACGGCGTCCGTGGTGTCGCTGGCGAGGAATTGACCTACGATCTGGCATTCGCACTGGGCCAGGTAGCCACTGGGCTGCTTGGTCCAGTGCTTGTTATCGGGCGCGATACCCGCGCAAGCGGGACATGGCTCGAAGAAGCACTGGTGGCCGGTATTGCCGCGGGTGATGTGCGCGGCGGCGATGGCGCGAGGAGCGGTGACACAAACGACGACGTTGACGACGCTTTGTGTAGGGGCAAACATCAGTCCGCCCGCAGAGGAAACGACTCGCACGATAGTGCGAATGGCGACGGCGAGAACGCTGGCGAGAGCGGAGACGCGCACAGCGACAAGCAAGCCCTGCTGGCTGGCGTCATTCCCACGCCTGCGGTCGCGCTCCTGGTACGCGAGCTTGGCGCGAATGGCGGCATCGTCATTAGCGCCTCGCACAATCCTCCGGAATACAACGGCATCAAGTTCTTTGACGCCGAGGGCTATAAACTGGATGCCGCCACTGAAGCTGCCTTTGAGAAGCGACTGACCGAGCTGCTGGAGCAGGGCACGCGCTCTGCCGCAATCGCAACCGCAACTCCTCCCTCTACCCCGACGCCCTGTCGCGGCAGCTCCCCTATCCTCAACGCTTCCGAGCGCTACGTCGCGCACGCGGTGGCGGCCATACGCGCCCGAGGGATCAACCTCGCGGGCCTCACGATCGCCATCGACTGCGCCCACGGCGCTGCCTTTCGCACAAGTCCCGAAGCGCTGCGGCAGTTGGGCGCTGAAGTCGCGGCCATCAATACCAGCTACGACGGCACGGACATCAATGTTGACTGTGGCTCCACCAATCTGACGCCTCTCAAACAACTCGTAGCGCAGGTCGGCGCCGATGTAGGTCTGGCACATGACGGCGACGCCGATCGCCTGATTGCCGTCGACGCCCACGGCGCTGAGATCGACGGAGATTTTATCGAGGCAATCTGCGCGCTTGACCTGCAAAAACGCAATGCCTTGCCCGACGACACGATCGTCTCAACCGTCATGTGCAACCTCGGCTTCACGCTGGCGATGCGCGAGCACGGCATCAAAGTCATCCAGACGGCAGTCGGTGACAGCAACGTATTGGCCAGAATGCGTGAGGGCGGCTATGCGCTCGGCGGCGAACAGTCTGGCCACATGATCTTCCTTGAGCACAACTCCACCGGCGACGGCCTGATAACGGCTCTCATGCTGCTGGCCGCCATGCGCAGCGCACACCAACCCCTGCATGAGCTGGCCAGCGTAATGCGCAAGTATCCGCAGGTACTGCTCAACATACCTGATGTGGATAAAAGCGGGCTCGCCTCCAACACCGCTCTCCCGATTGCCGTAGCCGCCGCTGAAGAGCGGCTTCAGGCTTCAGGCGGCGGACGCGTCCTCCTGCGCCCTTCCGGCACTGAGCCGCTCATACGCGTGATGGTCGAAGCCGCCGACGAAGCTGTTGCCCTGCAAGAGGCCGAGGCTCTGGCGGCGCTGGTGGTTCAGGAGCTGGCCCTGTAACACGAGTAGAGTGAGAGGGGACGGCTTGTTCTGTGAGAGGGGACGGCTTGTTCTTCGCGTATGTCGTACATTTACGAGGCGTAGAGGTACGAGAAAGTATGGGCACGAGGAATAGGGTCTCGGCCTTGAGCATGGTAGAATAACTCTTTACGCATCGTGCTCTTCGGCACTGAGAAAAGGAGCGACCCCATGTGTGGAATCGTCGCCTATACGGGCACTACCGAAGCCATCGAGATACTTCTGGCGGGCCTCAGGCGCCTGGAATATCGCGGTTATGATAGCGCTGGCATCGCCCTGCAGCGTCCCGCAGACAGAGCAGACACCCCGAATACCCCGAGTACTCCGAGTACCTCGAGCGTGGCCGACACAGCAACCCCCGCGTCCACCCTTGCAGCCGAGCCTCTCCAAGTCGTGCGCCGCAAGGGCCTCACAGAGCTTGTCACCGAAGCGGACGGCTCCACACGCAATAAGGGCATGATCGAACAGCTGACCGAAGCAGTCGCGGCTCTTGCCGACACCGACCCACTCAGGGGCACCTGCGGCATAGGTCACACACGCTGGGCGACGCATGGCATCCCAAGCGAGGACAACGCGCATCCGCACCGCGACTGCTCTGGACGCATTGCCGTCGTGCACAATGGCATCATTGAAAACTATGCCAAGCTACGTCAACAGCTGACCGCCAAAGGCCATCACTTCGCTTCGCAGACTGACTCCGAGGTCATTGCGCATCTCATCGAAGAGCAGTGCGCAGGTAACGGCGGTAACCTCAGGGAAGCAGTGCGCACATCGGTCGCGCAGCTTTCTGGCAACTTCGCGCTGGCAATCATCTCCGCCGATGAGCCTGGTACCATCGTCGTCACACGCAACGATATGCCGCTGGTGCTCGGCAGCTTTGAGGGCGGAGCCATTGCCGCCTCGGACAACGCAGCGATCATCGAGTACACCCGCGACCTCATCTTCATTGACGACCGCTGTCTGGCCGTCCTGCACGAGACGGGTGCCATCGAGTACTATGATCCAGCCGGTGAGCCCTACATCCCGAGCGGTTACCACTTTGATGGCAGCATTGAAGACGCCCAAAAGGGCGGCTATCCTGACTTCTTCCTCAAGGAGATTCACGAGCAGCCGCGCGTCATCCGTGACGTTATCGCCAATCGCTTTGACCTCAAGACGAAGACGCTCGTCTTTGATGAGTTGCCTCTCACCGACGCCGACCTCGCCGTCATTGATCGCCTCTACATCGTTGCCTGCGGCACCTCCTACCACGCTGGATTGATCGGCAAGTACCTCATTGAGAACTGGGCGCGCATTCCCGTTGAGGTTGAGGTGGCTTCGGAGTTTCGCTATCGCAACCCCATCGTCACGCCAAATACTCTTGTGCTCGCAATATCGCAATCTGGAGAGACAACTGATACGCTGGAGGCCGTCCGGCTCGCTCGACGCGCTGGAGCACATGTCGTCGCCATTACCAATCGTGTGGGCTCACTCATCACTCAGGAGGCCAACACGGTCTTTTACCTGCACGCACAGCTGGAGGTCAGTGTGGCCGCGACGAAGTCCTTTCTCGCACAGGTTGCGCTCATCACGCTGTTTGGCATGTTTCTGGCTCAGGAGCGCAGTCTACTCACCGGGCCACAGATCGCTGAGATCTATGGCGAGATGAAGCAGCTGCCTGATCAGATCGAGCACATTCTGGCCAACACCTCCGCCATCAAGACCGCAGCCACCGCCTGCAAGGATGCCACCACCGCGCTGTTTATCGGTCGCGGTGTGGGAGCAACGACCTGTTATGAGGGAGCACTGAAACTCAAGGAGATCAGTTACCTGCACGCCGAAGCCTACGCCGGCGGCGAGATCAAGCACGGTCCCATCGCCCTGATCGACCCTCTTGGCTTGAACGATCCCAGCGCGCAGACGCCTGTGGTCGCCGTGGTCACGCAATCCACAACCCGCGACAAGATGATAAGCAACATCGAGGAAATGAAGTCGCGTGGCGCTCAGATAATTGCGGTAGCTACCGAAGGTGACCGACGCATAGCCGAGCTGGCTGACTTCGTGCTCTACATTCCACCCACCCGTGAATGTCTCTCGCCAATCACCGCAAGCGTACCTCTGCAACTGCTCGCCCGATACATCGCCGAGATGCGCGGCACGAATATCGACCAACCTCGCAACCTCGCGAAGAGCGTGACGGTCGAGTGAGTCCGATGGATGAGACGCGGCAAAATGGGGCTCAGAGTGATCTCTCTGGCAGCGATGTCGAGGATGCTCTGGCTCTGATCCTGGGAACAGGCGCAGGATCCGAAGTCGAGGCGTCTGGTGCAGTGTCCAAAGGAGCGGCTGCAGACGAAGCAGCAACTACGGTCGAAGCAGCAGCTACGGCTACGTCGGAAGCGACGCCCGAGCCCCAAGCGACGGCTACGTCGGAAGCGACGGCTGCATCCAAAACGGCAGTTGCGCCCGAGCCCCAAGCGACGCCCGAGCCCGAATCGGCGCCCGAGTCCGAAGCAGCACCCGAACCCCAAGCAGCCTCACAAAAATCATCTGAAAAGTCAGAGGGGGACTCGCCCATCAGGAACAGCGAGCGTCCGTCGCAACCCAAAGAGTTCCCAGATGAACCGACAAACGCACGCCACTTCTCGCCAGAAGAACCTCTCGAAAAGAAACCCGCCTGGCCTATCGTCGTTGCTGCACTCATCATCTTCATCGTCGTGACCGGAGGCCTCACCTTTTT
>JAIRXA010000117.1 GCA_031268525.1 Coriobacteriales bacterium
CCGCAGGTATCGCAGGAGGACCAGGCGCCAGCTTCCAATTGAGCGACGGAGCCATTCCCGGCGCCACCCGCCGCTTGATACGCGGGGCAGGCTAGGGTTCCATGGAGGACGCCATCGGCGCTGACCGGATAGACCGCCTCGGTATAAAGCCTCGTCTGACGTATCTCGTCTGTGTTGTGTGCAAGCAGAGGGAAGTAGCCGTGATAGCTTCCGTCCGCATTCGTAGAGGAATAGCCACTGGCCAGCTCCTCGATCGCGTAGGCATAGTACCGGCTTCGAATAAGGGAACGCATCTGCTCGTCAAGCGTCTGGTTGGCGGGTTGCTCCAACGCGGCACGTTGGCGATAGTAGGATCGAGCACGCTGGAGAGCATAGTCGAACTCCCAGGTCTCAACCGAGCCGAACCAAGGATTGCGTGCACCGCTGAGCCCTGCAAGGTTCTGTGCCCGCTCATACATACAGTAGTTGGGATTCGCGCCGCAATCTGCCTGATAGCCCACAAGCTTTGCCGCGTCCATCTCCTTACGGGCCTCTTCGGCGGCATCGGTCATCTCCGCCGTCTCACCATTGCGTTCGCCGATTTCGTCTGCCAGAGTCTCCGCCGCATCATCATCGGGGACGCTGGCCGCTTCGCCTTCCCAGGGAACGAGAATGGCAATCCCGTGGTAATCCGCCGACCCTGTTCGCGTAAAGCCGTTGGCTTCGATGGTCGCTATCGCGTTGACTGCCGCGAGATAGGGCAAGGCCTGTTGTAGTGTGTTCAGGGTTTCGCTTGCCTGACGAGCACAATCATCGCGCAGCTTGAAAATCTTCTTGCCAAAGTCCATGAGTTTGATGCCGATCTCCTGACAATACGGTATGCAGCTCACCACGATGGCAATACCGTAGACGAACAGTCCGAAAATGCTGAGCGAGAGCACAACGGCATCGGCAATCTGGGCGACAAGGTAGTATTCCGCGACGACATTCTCGCCCGCCAACGCACCGGCGTCGGCAGCGAACTGGATATCTCCTGCCGTCGAGTTCGCCCAGTACACCTGCGAGGTCGTGAAAAGCAAGGCCAGAGTCAGCGCCAGCGCAACAACGACGCCCACACTGGTGAATCCACCATCATCTTCGACACACCAGAAAGCCTTGGGTCGCCTTGAGCGAACAGATTCCTCTGATCCTTTCGTCATCAATCCCATTGGAGTATCCAATCCTCTGCGTCACCTGTCGACGGGTGAACCCAAGCCGGTTGACGGGGCGAGTGCACCTCGACGGTCTGAGTGAGATATCCCTGGTCATCCGTCTGTCCGAGCAGCTCGGCACCCCAGCCCAAAAGCGGCAGAGGCCGCACCCGATTGACGATACGAATGGAGACTTCACTGCCTTGTTCCGATCCCTCAAAGGTGATGTCCCAATCACGCGCATCAGCTCCAACGTGGAAGATGTCAACGGAAGGGATCGCAGCCAGACGACGCATGATATACCCTTCATATTTGGCGGAGCCATAATCACCAAGATCGACACGGGTCGCCAACAATCGGCAGCTTTCTGCAGCTGCATTCTCCATGACCACACGGTTGTAGAGCAGTATCGCCGGCTGGCAGAGCAACAGGATGAGCAGCAGAGTCAGCGGCAGAAGCAAAGCTGCCTCCACGGTCGCCTGTCCACGCACAGAGCGCCTCAAGGGACTGACGCCCTGCCAGATCTTTGCGGCAGATTCGTTTGTCTCAATACAAGAGCACATCACCGATCGTCTCCCAAGCATTCCCGCCAACCGCGTGCGAGGCCTTCTCGATTGCGCGGTCGACAAATACACCATCTTTCAGGCGCTCGGCAAGCAGCCCAAGCACCACAATCACCACCATGAGAGCAAGCCCGACGATCAGGTACTCTACCGTCGCCTGCCCCTCGCTCCCCAGTCGCCTGCACCGCATCATTCACCTCTTTGTACGCATCGCACTTATCCGCCTCTTTGTACGCACCGCGCTTATCCGCCTCTCCCCTATCATCCCAGCGGCTTGAAGCGTACAACGCTGACTCGCAGACGATTGTCCTCGTCTCGAACTCGCCCCAAAGCCTCGGGCACAAGAGTGATGACCAGCGAACTCCCATCCTCACAGGCGACCGTACAACCCCAGGCCGCGCCACTCAGATCGAGGTAACCTGCCGAGACGAGCTCGGTGCCAGCATCTCGCAATCCATACAGAAACTCACGAGCAACATCCTCACAGGGAGCCTCGCTATAGGCGGACCAACTTTCCGCCGCATTACTCTCGTGATAGACCACAGGTGTCGCAGGAGTCGGGAAGGCCACGGGGCACCGTGAACCGCCTACTGCACTTCCGGGATTCAGAACGCCAGCCTCCTCCCCCGTCCCGCCACTCCCGTCTTCAGCCTCGCCTTCATCTTCGCTCTCGGCCATGCCCTCGTCTTCGCTCGAACCCCCATCTCCAGCTACACTCTTTACGATATCATCCATATACTCGCTTATAGCTTCACTCGTGTTTTCACCGCCTTCTGCACCTTCATCGCCTACTGTCGGCACGAAACTCTTGTCCCCGAGGAAGAAAAACAATGCCCAGATCAATACGCCAGCAAGAGCCAGCAGTGCGCACGAAACGAGCAGGGGCCTGTGGCGGATGCGCGGAGCCTTTGTGTCCGCTGACTGTTTCACAGGCCGTTGATCCCTTCGGAGATGCTGGTCCAGAGCTCCTGCAGCTTGCCTCTGAAGGCAATGACCGCGATGATCGCGATCACAACCAGAACGCCGACCAGAATTGCGTATTCTGTCGTCCCCTGACCGCGCGCGTCACGCAGACAACGGTCGCCCCGCATCACCATTGTGCTCAGGGCTGCCTGACAATGTTCGCAGAACTCGACATACCTTTCGGTCGCCCGATATACCACCCGAGACAGGCCGCTGGCCGCCTTTCGAAGCACACCTCTTACCATGAAACTTTCCATCACACGCAGACGTGCCCACATCTCGATCACCCTAACTTTCCCATCAGATCCAATATGATCGGCCCCATTACCAGAAGAAGCATCGCCGGTAGAATAAGTGCCCCTGTTGGCAGCAACATCTTCACCGGCGCTTTGGCCACCATGGCCTCCCGCTTTGCGCGATAGTCCTTGCGTGCTTCCTGAGCAAGATCAGCAAATACCCCAGCCATCGGTGCTCCGTAGCGCAGACTGCGCAATGCCGTTGACACAAAACGCCCGAAGAAGGGGGTGTCTACACGCTCGGCCAGTTCCCTCATCCCCGACTCGCGGGAGACGAGACCACGCTGCCAGATATCCAGAGGGTCCTTGCAGAGACGTGCGAGCGCAGTGTCAAAACGACAGGCATAGAGCTCGAAAGCCTGATCAAAGCCCATTCCCGCCCGCATCCCTAAGGCAATCACCTCAAGCAATGCTGGCAGGTCCCGCTCATAACTTGCCTGCCGCAACGCCTGCCTCCGTCGAGCCCTCAGACGAGTATCAAACCATGCGCGCATCCGAATGAACACGCCTTGCTCCAAGGCCACTCTGCCTGCAGGGACAGTACTGCCGGGAGAGGCGCTATTCGCAAACGCAGAGACAGCGCTGCCAACAGGGACACGATCACCAGCTACATCACCATCTGTCCCTCCGATAAGTCGTGCTCGCAGTCGGCCATGTCCCCGCATTTGCTCACGGCGTTGCAGTACCTCCCAGCTCAGCAAGAACGTCGTCATAAAACCGCAGGCAACAGCCAGAAACACCAACACCAATAACACAGGGAAACTTCCTTTCTGCTCTCAAAGGACAAGGATCAATCCAGGTCGATATTCAGTATCCGACGAATGGCAAACACTCCGAGAGCCTCCATGCCCAAGGCGATTGTGAGCAGCATGAAGCCAGCGGAACTGGAAAAGAAGGTCTGGAGATAGCCCTCCATGACCACCGAAAGGAGACCGACAAGAATCAGTGGCATGACGGAAACGATTCGTGCCGAGAGCCGTGCCTGAGCAGTTTGGACCGCAAGCTGTCGATGCAGATCACCCGAGGCTACGACTGCGGCGGCAGCGTTTTCAAGCAGCTCCTTGAGACTCCCACCGGTGCGATGTTGTACCTCCAGAGCAACGAGAGCAAAGCGCAGGTCGCGAGCACTCGTGCGTTTCTCCAAAGCATCAAGCGCCTCGGTAATGCTCCGTCCCGCCGCTACATCGCAGACCGCCTGCCCCAGCTCCGCGCCCAGGGGATCGGGGGTCTCCGCCGCGGTCTGTTCAAGGGCCTGCTGCAGAGAATAACCCGCCGAGAAGCACAGGCCCAGTGAGCGAAGGGCATCAGGAATCTGTTCGCGAAGACGCTCAGCCCAAGAACGCAACACACGGGTAGCGCGGGTGTGCGTCAGAAAGACCAGCGCTATGGCAAGCGAAAGTCCAAGGACTGGATTGCCGCTCAGAAGCCAAGCGACTGAGAACACTGTCAGAGACCCAAGGCAATAAAGCTCGCAGACCTGTCGCTCACCCGTTACATAAGCGCATGTCCGCAGGGCAGAGGCGCTTACCTCAAAGAAGGCGCGCAGGCGGCAATTACCCACCAGCAAGCGGGAGAGCCAACGCAGCAGGCGTACCCCATTGCGCAGGAAATCGCTGATCAATACGGGGTGTTTTCCGTCATCACCGAGAAAACGTGCCCGTGCCTGAGCGGAATGAAGGAGATGCTGCGCTGCGCTGACAAGCTGCGGCAGGACAAGTGCCCCGCAGGCTCCTGTCGCGACAATGGAGACAGCCATCAACAGGCCAGACACTGTCGCCACCTTTTCACCTCACTCGCATCAATTGCGGGATGCAGCACGTCAGGCGCAAGCCAGGGCGGTTCTTCTTGCCAGCGATACGCCTCCTGCCGACGATCCCAGATGACCAGAGGCGAAAGTTCAACGCCCCCACGGCCAGCAGCCGCAGCGCCAATGTGCTGGCCACCCATGTCGGCAGCCGCAGCGCCAATGTGCTGGCCACCCATGTCGGCGGCCGCAGCGCCAATTTCACGCGACGAGCCCTCACCAATTTCACGCGTCGGACCCTCACCAATTCCACGCGACAGGTCGGCTCCACACAATAAGCTCTCATCGGCTCCACACAACAAGCTCCCATCGATTCCACGCGACGAGCCCTCACCGATCTCACCCGACACACCCGCCCCACG
>JAIRXA010000053.1 GCA_031268525.1 Coriobacteriales bacterium
GTAAGGGTGCCATCGGCGATCCACAGTAGGGCGTCTACTTCCTGCGTTGCGAGCAATTCGTCAGCGGCAGGGACGAGATCGTCAAAGACGATGAGCTGGGCGCCCTCGGCTTCAAGCGCCTCATTGAGTTCATCGGGCAGTCCAATGGTTGCGAGAGTGGGCGTATAGGCAGGCGAGCCAAGCAACACCGAGAACAGCCAGAGCGCAAGTATGGGTGCGCCGAGCAGGAGGGCAAGTGTTCGATGGTCGTGGGAGAACTGCTGCAGAATACGTTTTGTGAGTGCCAGGACATTACGCATGAACCTCGCCCTCCTTCAGGTCCTTTGACGTCTCAAAGGAGAGGAAGGCCTGCTCAAGAGTGGTGCTTCCACTGCGCATGATGAGTTCGGCAGGGCTCCCCTCGGCAAGGATCTTGCCGTCGCGAAGCATGATGATGCGATCGCAGGAGGCAGCCTCATCCATAACATGGGTGGTGATGAGCAGTCCCGAACCCATGCGCGCGAGCTCACGAAAGCCACGCCAGAGCTCAAGGCGGTGTTCGGGATCGAGCCCGACGGTGGGCTCGTCGAGGACAAGCAGACGGGGAGCATGGAGCAGCGCCACGGCAAGCGAGAGGCGACGCTTCATACCGCCCGAAAAACGCTCGACAAGTTTTCGTCCCGTATCCTCGAGGCGCACGGTTTGCAGGACGTGGGGGATGGCCGCGGTGAGAGCAGATGCGCGCATGCCAAAGATGCTGCCAAAAAAGCGCAGGTTCTGCGTGGCGGTGAGGTCGTCGTACAGGGCTTCCTGTTGTGGCATGAAGCCCAGTTGATGGCGGACTTTGGCGAAGGGCGGGCGGGTGCCCAGCACCTCAACGCTACCAACGCTTGCACGCGAGAGTCCGACGATGAGGTTAACGAGTGTGGTCTTGCCGCAACCCGAAGGACCGAGCAGCCCCGTGATGGTACCTGCGCACAGCGTCAGGTCGATACCGCGCAGCACCTCCTGCGTGCCGAAGCGCTTCTCAATACCCTGCAACTCGACAAGGATCTGGCCGTCTGCCATCGTGCACCCCCCCCTCTCACTCATTGGCCACCAGTATACAATGGGGACGCAGAGAAGTAGAGGGAGCAGGAAGCGGGGGTAGGAAGCGGAGTGGCGAAGTTCAGGGAAGTCAGCGAGGACCCAGCTTACTTCGCAAGATCCATGATCAGGGAGGCGAGATCCTGACGGGCTGTAGCACCGCCCGAACTCAGCAGGGCTGCACGCATCCGTTCGCGCTCGCCGGGATCGGCGAGCAGCTTCTCCACCGTCTCGACGAAAACAGGGCTATCCAGATCAACATCAGCGATCATGTATGCCGCTTTGGCGGCCACCAGATCGCGCGCATTGTTGGTCTGCTCGTCGGCGGCGGCGTGGGGGTACGGCACCAGTATCGCCGGTTTTCCGAGCGCCGCAAGCTCCGCCAGTGTCGTAGCGCCCGCCCGCGAGAGCACAAGATCGGCAGCGGCATAGACGTCGCCCATCCGATCACAGTAGTCGATGAGATGCCAGCGCCGGGCGTCAAGGTCACCCGAGAGCTGCGCCTTCATCGCTTCATAATCACGGCTTCCCGTAACATGAAGCACATGCAGGCGTTCGTCGATCAGCAAACGGGGCGCCTGAGCGATAAGAGCCTCGTTGAGATGCTGGGCTCCGAGCGAACCTCCAAAGGCCAACAGCACGAGCGCATCTGCTGGGATATCATACGACGCCCGAGCCTGCGCGCGATCGGCCGCAAGCAGGCTGGCGCGCACTGGATTACCAACTCGCACAAGCTTTCTCTCCTGCGTATGCGCGTTCACCAGACCGCTCGCAGCCGAATCGTAGGTCAGCGCAAGCAGGCGTGCACGCTTTGCCAGAAAACGGTTCGCGAGACCAGGCGTGGCATTCTGCTCATGAATGACGAGAGGAATGCCGAGGCGCGAAGCCGCCAAACCAACCGGGATCGAAACATAGCCGCCAAAACCAACGACGACCGCAGGGCGCAGGGTGCGCAGCCACCGCGCAGCTTTCCGCGTTGACCTTGCGATCCGAAGCGAGGAGCTCACAAGAGTCCAGGGCTTTGAGCGGTTGAAGCCTCGTGCCTCAAACGCCTCAAACGAAAAGCCTTCCTGGGGTATGAGCCGAGATTCGATGCCCTGTGGTGTTCCGGCGAAAGAGACCTCACAGCCGCGCTCCCTGAGTTCCTGGGCGGTCGCAAGCGCCGGGTTGATGTGGCCCGCCGTTCCGCCGCCGGTCACAACGATGCGCAAAGGCCTGTCTTCGCTCATCGCGACGTCCTGGGACTGCGACGCTGATTGCGCGCGGGGCTCAGACGCAGGGCAGGATTTTCTCGACGCCGCACAGCAGCGACAGCAAAAGAGGTAGGCGCCACACGAGAGGAGGCGGCAAAGGGGGTGTTGGAACGGGTCGCGTTGACAGATGCGCCGACAGACGCACGAGTGGATGTGCGGGCAGACGCACGGGTTGCGTCGACACGAACAGACGCACGAGCAGTCGCGCCGACAGACGCACGGGTCGCGCCCACGCGGGCAGTCGCACCCGCCGTTCCGCCAGACAGACCGGGTCGTTGTGGGCGAGTCCGATTCGGTGCGGGTACTCGAACGCCTTGCCCTCCGTCGAGAATGCGTAATGAATCGCGACGCAGCTCCGCCTCAGAGGGAACATCGGAATGGAAGGAAACGGACAGAATCAGCCCAACGAGCACGAGCGTAGCGATCATCGAGGTGCCCCCTGCACTGATAAAGGGCAGAGGTTTGCCGGTGATGGGAGCCAATCCAACGACACACAGGATGTTCAGGAAGGCCTGAGCGCCGATGAGCGTTGCCGACGAACAGGCGATGACGCGCCCGAACACACCGGGCGCATTGGCTCCGATGCGGAAGGCCGTGAGCACGAACAGGACAAAGAGCACGACGACGACGAGCGCGCCAATCAGCCCGAGTTCCTCACCGATGATCGCAAAGATGAAGTCGTTTTGCGCCTCGGGTAGATAGAGGTACTTCTGCCGTGACATACCGAGGCCGACGCCAAAGATCCCGCCGTCGCCGAAAGCGTAATAGGAGTTGATGGTCTGGTAGCCAAAGCCAAGCGGGTCTGCCCAGGGATCGCGGAAAGCGCTGAGACGACCCTCCTGGTATCCTTCTCCCATGATACTTGCAACGCCGGCGATGAAGAGCAGCAGCAAGCCGATAAAAACGACTCGCCGGGGCAGCTCGCCGAACCAGGCAACCGCGAGGATACCGACAACGGCCACCATCAGGGTACCTCGGTCGGGTTGCAGCATGATAAGCACAAGCGGTAAACCTACGACAAACGCCACCTTGGCGATGAAGGGGCTCCATTTCGTATTCTTGTCTTCATACAGCTGCACGAGAAGGGAGGCGACAAGCAACATGCAGGCAATCTTTGCAAACTCCGAGGGCTGGATGTTGAGACCGAAGATGTCGATCCAACGCTTTCCGCCCGCCTGTTCATTGCCCAGAACAAGGGTTGCTATCAGGAGAAGAATCAGGGCGCCCCATACCACCCAAGACAGCCGCGTTCGCCAGAAAGGGTAGGGAACGACTGCGGCGACAATGAGGCCGACGAGGCCTATCCCCACCATCTGAAGCTGTCGCTTGAAGAAATAGAAGCTGTCACCCTGTTCGGTGAGTCCAATGATGGACGAGGCGGAAAAGACCATGACCAGACCGAAGAGCAGCAGGGCTGCCACAATGATGATCAACAGTATCCGGGGAGCAAGGATGCGCCGGGGCGTGAATCCACGACGATTGAGAAGGTTTTGAGAGCGTTCAGTCGTCATGGTCTGCGACCCCCGCTCTGGCCGCAACCAATGCCTTGAAGCACGTCCCACGCTGCTGATAGTCATCAAACTCGTCATAGGAAGAACAGGCCGGAGAGAGCAGCACGACGTCGCCAGTCTGTGCCTGATTGGCAGCTGTGGCGAAGGCCTCGTCGAAGGAGGAAACGAGATGGGTTATCGAGCTGAGTCCCGCTTCGTCAAAAGCCGCAGAGAAGCGCGGACCTGCCTCGCCGTAACAGACGAGCGCACGACAGGTGTCTCGCGTGGCGGCAATGAGTTCGTCGAGTGGAGTCAGCTTGTCGCGCCCGCCCAGCATAGCGACCACCGGGCGATCGGGAAAAGCGGCAAGCGCCTTGATCGTCGCCTCGGGGTTGGTCGCCTTGGAATCGTTGACATAGAGCACACCAGCGACCACAGACACCGGCTCGGTACGATGCTCAAGCGGCTCAAAGCTGGTCAGGCCCTCGCCTACCAGCGCGGGCGAAGCTCCCAGGGCACAGACGATCAGGGCTGCCGCCAATGCGTTGACCGTATTATGTTCGCCCCGTATCTGAAGATCGGAGGCTGCGCTCAGGGAGATGGTAACGCCATCCAGCGACAGCGTCAGGCGATCGGACGCCGCATCGAGCCACGCGGCCTCGGGTACACCCGAGTGCACCACCATGCGCTCAGTGATCCCCGCGCTCGAACCGATGGGAAGCACCCGACGACCCGCATCGCGCCAGACCGCAGAGAGGACACGGATCTCGGGCCGGGTTGCATCCAGCGCAATCGGAGCCGAAAGCGCCATGCGTTCGATGAATGAGGTCTTGGCGCGGGCGTAGGCCTCTTCGCCACCATGCCAGCTGAGATGATCGGGCGTGATATTGAGCAGGATAGCCGCTTCAGGGGCCAGGAGCGGCGCGGAAGCGAGTTGGAAGGAGGATAACTCCGCAACGATGTACTCTCCCTCTGCGCGTTGTTGTACGGCGTCAACGCAGGGTATTCCGATGTTGCCAGCCACGCGCGCAGGAATTCCGGCCCTGTTGAGCAGGTAGGCGCTCAAGGTGGTGGTGGTGGTCTTGCCGTTGGTGCCCGTAACGACGATCCAATGATCGCTCGATAGCCTCCAGGCGAGTTCTGGCTCACTGATCAGCTCGCCTGAGATTCTTCGTGCTCGCTGGTAGAGCTCACCGGTCTGAGGGATGCCGGGACTTACCACACACAGATCAAAGGGACCTCGGAGATCCTCAGGGCGCTCGATGATGTGGGTGTCTGCGGGCAGATTCACGTCCGTAAGCGGGTTCATGCTCGACGACAGGGCTTTGCCGGTATAGACCGTCAGATGCTCAGGGGGCCAGGCGGCAAACAGGCGGCATACGGCCTCGCCCGTCACTCCAAGACCAAGCACACAGACCGATCCGACAGATCTCAGTTCATCAAAGGTCATCGCAGCTCATGCTCCCTCTTTGCCGCTCAGGCGTTACTCTGATAGAAGAACAGGGCGAATCCTGCGCAGGCCAAAAGTGCCGTGATGATCCAGAAGCGAATCGCCACCTGTGTCTCCGACCAGCCCTTTTGCTCAAAATGATGATGAATGGGCGCCATCAGAAAGACCCGTTTGCCCGTGAGCTTGAAGAAACCGACCTGAATCATCACCGAGAGCGCCTCCACGACGAAGATACCGCCAACGACCAGGGCAATGAATTCCGTCTTGGTCATGACGGCCAGCGCGGCGAAGGCCGAGCCCATGGCCAGCGAACCCGTATCACCCATGAAGATGCTCGCCGGATGCCCGTTGAACCATAGGAAACCCACGCACCCACCGGTCATTGCCGCGGCGAACAGTGCGGTATTGAGCTGGTCGGTACTGTAGGCGATGGCTGCCATCACGAGCATGGCGATCATCACGGTTCCGGCAGCCAGGCCGTCAAGGCCGTCGGTCAGGTTCACAGCATTGGCCATACCTGCCATCAAGAGCCAGACATACAGGAAATACAGCCAGGGTATGGTAAAATGCGCTGCCCCGATATCAAAGGAGGTCGTGAGGAAGCTGAGGTCGAGTACCGGCAAAAAGGGAATCGCAATTGTCGGCTCGATGCCAACGAAGTTGACTGCGGCAAAGGCAAAAGAAACAGCAATCAAGGTCAGGCAGATCATCTTGGCGCTGGCGTGTAGACCAAGCGAGCGTTCCTTGGCCACCTTGGAGAGGTCGTCGACGAGGCCCATGAGGCCCGTCAGCAGCGTCGCTCCACAGATCAGCACCAGAGACAGCGTGCTTTTGCTGCTCGCCGAGGTTGCAAGGAATAAAACGGTCAGCAGCACGGAGATCAGAAGGACAACCCCGCCCATCGTCGGTGTACCCTGTTTGACCAGGTGGCGCTGCGGGCCATCGGCGCGAATCTGCTGCCCTATCTGGCGAAAACGCAGAATGCGTATCCACAGCGGCAACAGCAGCATGGTAAGCGTCAGGGCAACGAAGATGGCAAGAAAGACCTGGAAGGTCGGGTATTCGGCGAAACCAATCATGGGCGACTCAACTCCTCCGCGATCTGATCGAGACCCATCGAGCGGGATGCCTTGACGAGCACGATCGGGGCATTCGCCAGCAGAGGCCTGAGCGTGGTAAGAGCCTCATGGACATCCGCGACATCAAACAGAGCGTCGGCCGACATGCCGGCCGCACGCGCTCCCTCGACAATGGCGCGAGACCGCTTACCCACTGCGATGAGGACATCGACTCCGCTCTCGCGAACACGTGTTCCGATGTCGCGGTGCAGGTCGTATTCATCGGGCCCGAGTTCAAGCATATCCCCCAGCACGGCGATATGCGTCCGTTCGCTGGGATACGCAGCGAGTACCGCGAGAGCAGCACGCACTGAGTCGGGATTGGCATTATAGCTGTCATCGAGGACGACTGTACCGTTTGACAGCACGAGGCGAGCCTGTCGCAGAGGCGGCGGTACAACCGAAGCGAGTGCCTCGGCAATCAACGCGGGCGCAATGGCCAGACTCGCGCCAACGGCAGCCGCCGCCAGAGCATTCCGCACCGAATGCTCTCCGGGCAACTGCAGAGCAACGAACAGGGGCTCGGGGACTCCGGGCAGCCAGAGCTCAAAGGAGGGCGCACCGGTCGCGTCATAGACGATATGTGCGGCGCGCACATCGTTGTGCGAGCCAAGACCAAAGCTCACCGTCTGCAGCTCGCGTTGCTCGACACCAGCCAACTCGCGGATAAAGGGAGTGTAGGCGTCGTCACCATTGAGGATGGCCACTCCCCTGCCGTCTGGTAGAGCCTCGATGAGCTCGGCCTTGGCGCGAGCGATTGCCTCACGGCTGCCGAGCAACTCAAGATGGGCGCAGCCGACATTCGTGAGAACACCGATCCGAGGCTGGGCAATGGCGGCAAGTTCGGCGATCTGCCCGAGGCCCCGCATCGCCAGCTCGACGATGAGCACCTCACTTGCCTCCGACGCAGAGAGCACGGTCGCCGGAACACCCAGCTCATTGTTGTAGTTGGCAAGCGATGCATGCGTCTCAAAGACCTGGGCGGCCACCGCCGCCGCCAGCTCGCGCGTCGTCGTCTTCCCGCTGGAACCCGTGATGGCGACGACCTCGGGCGCGATCATCTGCCGCCAGGCGGTCGCAAGGCGTGCCAGCGCTCTCTGTCCATCACGAACCCGCAGGAGCGTCGCTCCCGCAGCCTCTGCCGCCGCACGCATCCGCCGATCTGGCTCACGCGTCGCAAGAATCGCTGCTGCTCCCCTCTCACAGGCAGCGAGGATGAAGTCGTTGCCGTCGTAGCGTTCACCCGGCAGAGCAACAAACAGGCCGCCCGACTCAAGGGCGCGGGAATCCCAGGCAAAGCTCGTGAGCGCAGGCTGTCCATCGGGCGCCGCGATGAGTGTTTCGGCGCCCGAGAAGGCGGCGATCTGTGCTGCGGTCAATCTCATGGCCGCTCCTGCCTTCCGGCAGGATCGTTCGAAGCAAGAGCGCACTCTGTGCCCACCGTCTGCATATACGTGCCTGCAAGGAGCGCCTCGCCATTGCGCGCGAGAATCTCCCGCTGCTCAGCCGCCTGCATATGCGTGTCTGCAAAGAGCGCCAACTCTTCGGCGGCGACAAGGCGATCATCGAAATCAAGGACCTGATCGCCCACCAGCTGGTAGTCTTCGTGGCCTTTCCCGGCAATCAGTACAAGGTCACCTGGCTCGGCTATCAACAGGGCACGCGCGATGGCGCGTCGTCGATCGGGCTCGACCTCATAGCGATCCTGGCCGCCAGCCATACCAGGCAAAATGTCCTCGATGATGGCCTGTGGGTCCTCGCTGCGGGGGTTGTCGCTTGTGACGATGCAGTAGTCGGCAGCCAGTGCCGCTGCGCCCATGAGAGGGCGCTTTGTCGCATCCCGATCGCCCCCACAACCAAAAACGATGAGGGTACGCCGCGCTCCCTTGAGCGAATCGAGGGCAGCCAGCGCTTTGGCAATGGAGTCGGGAGTGTGGGAATAATCGACAAAGACTTCGACGCGACCTGCAGGATCATCAACTCGCTCCAGGCGCCCCGGTATCTGCGGTGTGGTAGCGAGCGCTGCCGTAATGTCTGGCCAGGCGAAGCCCAGCGCGTACGCCGTAGCGGCGGCGAGCAGCACATTCGACACGTTGAAGCCGCCAATGAGCGGATAGCTGAGCGCAAAGTCGCCTTCGGGCGTCTCCAGGGTAAGAGCCGTTGAGCGCGATGAATAGGCGATATCGCGTGCACGGATATCCGCATCGGGCGACAATCCGCAGGTCAAAGCCTCAAACCCTGCTTTCTGACAGCGCGCCAGCAGGCGGCGTCCCCACTCGTCGTCGATCGTGATAACCCTTCGGGCGACCAGAAGCGAATCGAACAGAGCAGCCTTCGCCTCAAAATAGGCCTCCATCGAACCATGAAAGTCGAGATGATCCTGCGTGAGGTTCGTGAAGGCCGCGACGGCGAAGTGTACGCCCGCGACACGCTTGAGCTCGATAGCGTGACTTGAGACTTCCATCGCCACATGCGTCAGCCCCTGCGCCAGGCAGTGAGCAAAGAGTTTTTGCAGTTCATAGCTCTCGGGGGTGGTGTGCCTGGAGGATTGGCGAACAGCACCGATACGGGTCTCAACCGTACCGATCAGGCCGGTCTTCTCAAAGGCGTCTGCGGCCCGGGAAACAGTGGTGTTGAGAGAGTCGGCGGACGCGGATGTGTCGGCGAACGCGGGGGCAGGGACGGGAGCAGGGGCAGCCGTGGACGCGGATATGCCAGCGGGCGCGGATGTGCCGGCAGACGCGAGATCGTCGTCGACGGTGTTGAGCGCCCGAGCGAGGACAGAGCGACAGATCCAGTCGATGAGGTAGCTTGATGTCGTCTTGCCATTCGTCCCCGTAATGGCACTCACCACAAGCCGCGCTGAGGGGTCACCGAAGAAGGTGCGGGAGACGAGTGCCAGCGCCATGCGGCTGTCGGCACACAGAACCTGTGGGAGCGCGGTGTCTACCGGTCGTTCGACAAGGAGTGCCACCGCGCCCCGGATGGCCGCATCAAGAGCGAAGTCATGGCCATCGGCTTTCGCACCGGGAATGGCAAAGAACAGGCTACCGGGCACGACACGATCCGAGCGATAGGCAAGATCGACGATGCGCAGATCCTGCGCCTCGTCATCACCCACACCCGTATGGTCGATGTCGACCAGCAGGTCATATAAGAGTCGTGTTGCCACGTCCATGCTCTCCCATCGTGCGCCTATCCATTCGGTTCAATCATATAACGGGTCGCGGCAAACTGCATTATCGAGGCGAACAGCGGACCGGTTGGCGCATTGCCCTCCGCGCCGATCGGATTGTCCATCGAAGTGATACAGACGAGCTTGCTCTCGGATTCGGCAAAGAAACCGACGAAGGACACGATATAGTTGTCGATCATATAGCCACCGCCTTCAGCGGCCTTCTCGGCGGTGCCGGTCTTACCGGCGATCGCATAGCCTTCGATTCGCGCCGCATGGCCGGTCCCGTCGGTGGTAACCGAAGTCAGCATATCCGTCAGAGTATCCGCGGTCGCAACGCTCATGATCCGCTCGGAATCGTAGCTCTGATGCACCTGCGACTGAGGCCGATCGATGAGGAAATGCGGTTGGTAACGCACTCCATCATTGGCGATCGCTCCATAGAAGCTTGCCATCTGAAGAGAGGTCACGCTCACGCCCTGACCGAAGGATACCGTAGCACCCTGCACCTCCGACCACTCGTCAACCGGGGCGAGCAAGCCGAGGGACTCGCCGGGATAGTCCACGTGGGTCGGCTGCCCAAAGCCAAAACGCTCCAGATAGGCGGCGTAGGTAGATGCACCAACACGCTGCTCGACAAGGCTGATCCCGACATTGGAGGATTGAACGATGATCGTGCGCAGACTCATGGTCTGCGCTTCGCGTTCATGGGAATCGCTGACCGTATATTCACCGAACGTCAGAGATACCGGCACGTCTATCTCGTCTTCGGGCGACATGACGCCTTCCTCGATGGCCGCTGCCGCAGTCGCTGTCTTGAAGATCGAGCCCGGCTCATAGGCAAAGGAGATGCCCTTGAGTTCCGTCGCACCAGCCTCCAGCGCTTCCTGGGTAAGCTCGTCACGGTCGTACAGCGGCAGAGAGGCTGCCGCGAATATCTCGCCGTTTGTTCCATCGAGGACGACAATATTGCCGCTATCCGTTGCGCGTTCCTCGCCCATGCGCGCCAATTCGACCTCTGCATATTGTTGCAGCTCAATATCCACCGATATGATGATGTCCTGCCCATCGATCGGCTCCACACGCTCAATCATACCCCCGGGGATCGGCAGGCCATCCCGGCCCCGTTCACTGGTATAGGAGCCGTCGGTGCCACACAGGATGCTGTCATACAGGAGCTCCAGCCCAGAAATACCCCTGTTGTCGGGATCGACGGCACCGATGACCTGAGCACCGATCTGTCCATAGGGATATTCACGACGAGAATCCCGCTGGTAGTCGATACCGCTCAGCGCCGTTACAACCGATCCACTCTCGCTGATCTGAGCATCCGGATCACTGCGCGCCGTTTCGGCAAGCTCGGCAGCATAATTTTGAACGCGTTCAGCGTCAGCGACATCGGCCTGTCGTCTGATGTAGACGAAGTTCGTATCGGCGGTGAGTAATTCGTAATAGTCGTCATACTCCCCACCGAGCAGCTGGGTAAGCAGCACGGACGTCGCGTGTGGATCCTCGATCTGAGGGAGGTAGGCACAGATCGTCGTCGCCTCCACGCTTATCGCAAGGATATTGCCATTGCGGTCATAAATCGTTCCTCGACGCGCATGCTGGGCAATCACATTGGTTCTCTGCTCGCTGGCCAGGGCACTGTAGGCATCTGCTTTGATGACCTGCAGATAGAAGAGCCGCCCACCGACCAGAAGGGCTGCTACCAGAAAAAGGCCAAAGAGCAGCCCGTCGCGCTTCCAAAAGGCCTTTGACGGCGCCGTCGCCGCAGTGCCGCCAGACGCACGCTTTGCCGCGTCTCTGGACGCGCGCGTTGGGTTGGTAAGGCGCGTGCCCGTTGGTTGCCGCATGCTCGTTGGTTGCCGCGTGCCCGTCGCTTGCCGTTTGCCAGACCGCATGGGATCCTACTCCTCGCTGGTCGGGCGCAGATACTCCACCTGCTCGTCGGGCGCCATCCCGAGCTGCTCGGATGCAAGCGTCTGGATATATTCGGGATTGGCCAAGATAGAATACTGCATCTCAAGCTCAATGCCACGTGCTCGCTCCTCGGCGATGGAGCGCTCAAGCGACTGGGTGTCGACGAGCACCTGGAGGGTAGCGTTTGCCATGGCAACTCGCAGAGCGCAGATGCCAGCAAGGAAGATAACCGCAAAGATCAGCACTCCAAACAGAGCGCGCAGCTGGGGGCTGAGCGCTACCGAAGCCGCGCGATCTCGTCCCCTGCCCGGAAGAACACGCAGATCGGGACGAGCGGGAATATCCTGCTCGCGAGAGTAACCTGCGGTCCGTTGATATGCCTGTGCTGCCTGTGCCATTACTTCTTCTCGCCCCTTCTGTCGGGTCACGCCTACCGCCCGGGCCCCAGCCCCACGACAGTCCTATTCTGCTTCCTTTATCGCCCATCTCAGCTTCGCGCTTGCCGCGCGTGGGTTAACCTCGATCTCCTCGGAGGCGGGAGTGAGGGGTCGCCGTGAAACGGACGTCAGTATCGGCGTATGCCCGCAGGTACAGACGGGCGCCTCCGGCGGACAGATACACCCCTGAGCCATGCGCGCGAACAGCTCTTTGACGATGCGATCCTCAAGTGAGTGATAGCTTATGACCACGATGCGCCCGGCAGGGTTGAGCCAGCGTATCGCTGCCTCAAGGCCTGTGCGCAGAGCATCCAACTCACCGTTGACCGCGATGCGCAGAGCCTGAAAGCTTCGCTTCGCGGGATTGCCACCGGTTCTTCGTGCGCCTGCCGGTATCGCCTCGCGGATCAGTTCCACGAGCTCGTCGGTGGTGGCAAGTGGTCTGCGTTGCCGGACTTCGACAATGTGGTGTGCAATACGCGCCGCCCAGCGCTCCTCTCCATAAAAGCGGAGGATCCAGGTGAGATCTGCTTCGTTTGTAGTGTTGATGATCTCTGCTGCGTTTAGGGTGGGTTCCCCTGGATCCAGCCTCATATCAAGTGGGGCGCTCCTGGCGTAGGAGAAACCCCGTTCTGGGAGATCGAGTTGCGGCGAGGATACGCCGAGGTCGAAAAGGAATGCATCGACGCCGGGCGTGCACACCTCCAACAGGAGGTCGTCGAGGTCGGAGAAGTTGCCATGCAAAGCCACAAAGCGTAGGTCGGGAAAACCGCTCGCCATGCGCTCAGATGCCACTTTGAGCGCCAGGGGGTCGCGATCAATCCCAATGAGCATACCGCCAGGTGTGAGATCGGCGGCCAGAGCCAATGTATGACCAGCGCCGCCAAGCGTACAGTCGCAGGCAATTTCACCCGCTTGAAGCGCAAGAGCCTCAGCGACCTGCGCAAGCATGACAGGAGTGTGCCGATATTCTGATGTCAAGGCCCTACCGGTCTTCCTGGTCGCCGTCGTCTTTCTCCGTGGCCTTGCCCTTCTTCTGGCTGTCGGTATCCTTCTTGAGCAGCTCGAAGACCTTACGCCGCCTATGGTTGGCTACAAACTCGCGATGAGTTTGGTCGTCCCACATCTCGACGTAGTCCTCCATGCCAACGAAGTAAACCTCGGAGCCGATCAGGGCGTCGCGCCTTGTTTCTGGAGTGAGCGTGATACGATAGGTATACTCGTCGTATTTCAGCTCCTCCTGTGCAGTGATGAGATCTCGTCGGATCTCGACATGATCTGCGTCTACCGGGTTGTAGCCCCCGAGCTTGTCAAAGACGTGTTCGATATAGCTCGCATAGTCGGCTCGGTCGTAGATCTTCAGCATCGGATAGCCGTCCATCTCGTCACTGACGACGACAAGAGAGGGTTTGAGAAAGCCCTTGCGATATTTGGTTGGCAGGGTGACGCGATTCTTATCGTCTATGGGATTGGTTGACTCCCCGATCAGACCGCGCATCTCGCCTCCCTTGCTGTGTTTGGGCTTTCCCAATTCTCTTGGTTCGGTAGTATACAGTAATTCATGGAGAAAATTAGGTGAAAAATGGAAAATCTTAGAATCTAGACAATTGTTTTTGCTGGTAGAACGTTTGTTCGACCCTCTGTGGAGTAGCGGTCGCTGGAGGCAGCACGAGGAGACGGGGTGGACAGCTGTCTCCCTTCCCCTTCAGATAGTGCGGCGTCCTGGCGAAAGACACCAGATGAAGTAGATGGCTTCTAGCTGAGATGAGCGCGTGAATGTGTTGAGAGATATTCCTCGCGAATATGACTGCGATCGACGTGGGTGTAGATCTGGGTTGTCATGATGGTGGCATGACCGAGCAATTCCTGAATTGCCCTCAGGTCAGCGCCCCCTTCGAGCAGGTGAGTGGCAAAGGAGTGCCGGAGCAGATGAGGATGCAGGTGGGGCAGATCGATCGCACGTCCGTACCTCTCCACGAGATTGAAGACCGAGACGCGCGTGAGTCTGCCGCCGCGTTGGTTGAGAAAGACGGCACTGCCACAGGCAGGGCGCAGGACGCGTTTGGTGTGCAGCTCGGGTCTGCCCTGCGCAAGATAGAGCGCCAGCGTGCGAGCCGCCGCCCCAAGCAGGGGAACGATCCGCTGCTTATCGCCCTTGCCCAGCACGCGCAGACAGGCGTCATCAAAGGAGATATCGGCAAGATCAAGGCCTGTCAGCTCGCTTACGCGCAATCCACAACCATAGAGAACCTCCAATATCGCCTGATCACGCAGCCCAGCGGGAGTTGCCGGAAAGGATTGATCAAGGAGGTGGTTCATCTGTTTGATGCTCAGGGCAATTGGCAGAGTATCCGGCGTCTTGGGAAGACGCAGCGTGGCGGTCGGATCCTCCGAGGCGAAGCTCTCGCGAATCGCAAACCGATGAAAGCCCTTGATCGCTGAAACGCTTCGCTCAAGGGACGCGGGGGCGTACTCAAGCTCGACAAGAGCGCCCAGAAAGGCTCGGATGTCATCACGGGTAATCTCTGTGATGGTGCTTCTGCCCTGCTCGACCATCCAGGAGCAGTAGCGGCGCAGATCGCGACCATAGGCCTCAACGGTGTTGGTAGCCGAGCCGCGCTCGACCGTCAGCCAGGCGATATAGTCGCCAAGCACAAGGGAGAGGCCAGGGGTCGGGGTTTGAGGGGACGGTCTGGCGGAAGATGAGGATTGCCCGGCTGGGAGCTTTGCGGAGGACGTGGACCTGAGCGGGGATGGGGACGCTTGTGCCGCCGTGCGAAAAAACGCCTGAGCGCGCCGAGGATGAGCCCCTGTGGTCATGGGTTTTGGAGCTCCAGAAGGCTTCCGGCAAACAGACCTGCGGCAAAGGCTGCGGAGAAGAACGCGGGATCATCTGCCTGCGTGCGTCCCATCGTTGTAACCCTGAGGCCACGTAGGTCGATGGCCGCCGCGTCGAGAGGGACGCGCACGAAACCGTGCCTGTCGAGAATGTCGGCCTCACACAAGGCCTGCTCGACCGCCTCACTCTGCGCGGGCACAAGGTCGTCGGGGCAGACGATGATCGCTTCTGCGAGCGTGGCCACGCCAAGCGCGCTGAGTGTGTGATGGCTCACGCCCCGATGCCGCTCACGCGCGTCCGCGAAGGACAGGCGCAGCGTGGCGATCGGCACGCCATCGAGCACGGCGGCGGCGTTGAGCGCCTCAGCCTGAGCGATGCCTCCATGCCCAAAGGGGGTAGCGGTTCCCACGATACCGGGACCGATACCTGCAATGATGATGTCGGCTTTGAGGACATGACGGGCGGCGAGAAGGCCCGAGTGAAGATTGACCGCATCCAGATCACCACCGAGCGCCTGACCGCAGGTGATGACGGCGTCGATCAGCCCCGCCTCACGCGCCTCGACGGCCAAATCGGCAAAGGCGAGCATCAGAGCAGCCTCGTCGGTCATGCAGTAGATGATGCACGCCTCAGGGCAGCGCTGGCGAGCGGCGGCGGCGACCAGTATAACCTGGCTGAACAGACCGCAGCAGACCACCGGTGTACCTTCCAGCGAGCGCGCCTGAGCCATGGTCGCATGGTGAGGCGATGCCTCTTCCTCGACGGCGAGCACTTCGCGCTGCAGGGGTGTATAACGCAGTTTCATGATATGCGCGGCAGTTATAGGCTCAGCAGAAGTCGCGCATTGCTCGCTTGTATCCAAGCTATCATTGGGAACCACGAAAGCCAGCCCTCCGGTGCCAAGTTCCAGATCGAGCGCGGTGACATTCAACATAACACACTCCCCCACCCTGACAGCTGGCCCCAGAGCCAGATAATTGAGGGCGGGCACCTCGGTTGGCAGGCCGTAGGCATCGAGGGGGGTACAGGTCAAACGCTGGATTCGCCGGGAATTCTGGAGGTCTTGATGGTTCTGGAGGTTTTGAGGGTTCTGGAGGTTTTGATGGTTCTGGAGGTTTTGATGAACGTTCGAAGAGACGTCCGAAGAGGTGATGAAAACAGCTGATGCGGTGGCGGTACGGGAGGCGATGGAGGCGGCTGATGCGGTGGCGGCACAGGAGGCGTCCGACGGAACATCACAAACAGCATTCGAGGAAGCCTCTGAGACGGTGATCACCGTGGCTTTTATAAGGCGCATGGCACGCTCACTCGTCGAGAGCGGCAGCAATCTCGTCGGTTATGTCCATCGTGTGATAGACGTTTTGCAAATCCTCAAGCTCCTCAAGCCTGTCGATCAGGCGCATGACCTTTTTGGCGTCAGAAACGCTGACCTCGGTCGGTGTCGTCGGGTCCATGATCAACTCATAGCCCTTGACCTCCAGGCCCTGATCCTCCAAGCCCTTCTTCACGGCAGTCAGATCACCCGGAGCCGTGAGCACGACCCATTCCTCATCGGCGTCCTCGTAGTCGTTGCCGCCCGCCTCGGCGACCATCAACATGAAGCTGTCCTCGTCGTCTGTCTGGGACTTCTCGACCATGATCTGGCCCTTGCGCTCAAACTGGAAGACCACCGAGCCGGTTGTGCCGAGATTGCCGCCACTGTGGCTGAAGGCCGAGCGCACATCGGCGGCCGTACGATTGCGATTGTCGGTCAGCGCCTCACACAATACCGCCACACCAGCAGGCCCATAGCCCTCATAGACCACGGTCTCGAACCGTGCGGCATCCGAACCTGAGCCAAAGGCCTTCTTGATGGCTGTGTCGATCTTGTCCTTGGGCAACGAGTTGGCCTTGGCCTTGGCGACCGCAGCCGCCAGGGCGGCGTTGTTGTCAGGGTTGGGATCGCCACCCTCTTTAGCCGCGACGGTGATGTTGCGGGACAGCTTGGAAAACAGCGCCGAACGCTTGGCGTCCTGAGCCGCCTTGCGGTATTTGGTGGTTGCCCACTTGGAGTGTCCAGACATGGAGAGGAGCCTTTCTTTCGTGAAGCCCACTGAACGAGGCAAGCCCTGAAGTC
>JAIRXA010000125.1 GCA_031268525.1 Coriobacteriales bacterium
GAGATCACCTGGGTTGCCGCCGACAAGATCGTGGAGGCAGCTCACGCTTTCTGCAAGGAACCCATCACGGGCGGCATAGTCTTCAACCTTCCCATCGAACATGCGGCGAACTCGATTCAAACCTCCATGCTGCCTCTGATTCTCTCGGCTCTCATGGGAGGTATCGACAGTCCGGGCGGTCAGCGTGGTGTCGAAAACATGATGTATCTGCAGGACACCCTGCTCCAATACCACATTCCCTGGATCAACAACCGTCTCGACCCCGCCAATCAGATCAAGGTGTGTGGCGGCGATCGCTTCCCCCTGACTCCGCTCTTCCAGATGGTCGGCGGCGCGGCGCTCTTCCATGACCCGATTTCGGCTTCAGAATACATGGAGGGGGTTGACTTCAATGGTGATCCCACGCCGTATCAGATTCATGCGATGATTTCCGAATCGGGGCAACACTTCAATTCAGGAAACGCCATACAGAACTGGGAAGCTTTCCAAAAGCTCGACTTCTATGGTTGCTGGGAACTTTGGCACACGCCCACCAGTGAACTTGCTGACGTTCTGATGCCGGCGGCGCACTTTCTTGAGGTCAGTGTCGCTCGCTATACGCAGGGTGCTGAGGCAGCTATTGGGGCGCAGGTGCAGGTCGTCGAGCGTCAGGGCGATGCTACCTGGGACAGTGCCGATGTCTGCTGCGAGCTCTCTAAGGCCATGGGTTATATGTACTGGCCTCCCAGCGAGGTCAACGAGGAGATGTCGCACTACTGGCCTGCCGAAGGCAACGACAAGGAGGGAACTGCCGCCGAACCCTTCTTCAACCCCGCGAGGGACGGTCTGCATCCCGCCGATTACGATCCCTTCCCCGTCTGGCCTACGCAGTGGAAGCAAGATGAGAACGGGAACCCCTACGCGTGGCCAACCGAGGAGCACATGCTCGATATGTCGGTATTCATGCTGTCGAGCGACCTCTGTGAGCCTGCTCCCGAGGAAATGGCCTACGACCCCAAATCGGGCGGCAGTCAACGAACGGAGTTTGCCCGTATCGATGAGAATGGCGCACCTCTCCCGATGACCCTGCTGAATGTTCTGTCTCACGGCGCGTTGCAGATTCCCGCACCGGCGCCGCGTCTGCACCTCGAAACCGAAGCCTATAACGATAAAGGTGAACTCACCATTGGCGTGGGCGGTTGGGCTGATTTTGTTCGCCAATATCAGGATCATGGTCAGTGGAGTCTGAAGGAAATCTCTCCAATGGGTTATTACCAGCGTTATATGTGGGGCCATTTCCGCCCGCGTCCCCAGGGCGATACCGAGGCTCCCTTCGTCCCCGGCTGGAATACGCCGACCGGTAAGTTTGAGATCCTCACGACCATCCTCGAGTCCTATCACAAGAGGATTCCATGGTTCCCGCTTGATGAGAGCGGTACAGCCATGAAGTTCCCGCCCGAGCTCACCCAGCTTTCCGAGGAGACAAAGAGCCAACTGAACGCCACGCTCAATGAGCCACTCATGTTCCCCGACTTCCGCGAGCCCCCCGAATCGCCCTACAGCGACCCCGAGGCGGTAGCCGATGGCTTCGACATCATCATCACGACCGGTCGTCGTAATCCGCTCTACTTCCACAACGAGGGTCGCCAGCAGCCCTGGCTGCGCGAACAGACACCGGCTCCCAACTTCCAGGTGCATCCCGACACGGCCGCCGAGCGAGGAATCAAGCAGGGCGATTGGTGCTGGATAGAGACAAGGCGTGGCAAGATTCGCGAGTGTGCTGACCTGTTCTACGGCATCCGCCCCGGCACCATTGAGTGCGACCACCAGTGGTGGTTCCCCGAGTTGCCAGCGCCCAAGCACGGCTTTGACCTCTCGAACGTGAACGTTTTGGTCAATCGGGCGCATTACTCGCAGGATCCGATCTGTGGCACCTCGAACATCAGGGCCTATCTCGGCAAGATTTACAAGGCAACTCCGGAGAACTCGCCCTTTGGCAATCCGGTGCCCTGCGATGACAACGGGACGGAGATCATCACGCACGCAGACGATCCACGCCTGAAGGCCTGGTTGCCAGACTATCAGTACGCAGAAGGGGATGAGAAACAATGACACAACTGGGAATAATCACCGATCTGAATCGATGCGTCTCCTGTCTGGCCTGCGTAGTCGCCTGCAAGCAGGCGAACGATGTACCCGTCGGAAACTTCTGGTTAAAGGTCCTGCGTATCGGACCAAACCTCAAAGAGGGCGCGACAAGCTATCCTGACGTTGAGATGTACTATCTTCCCATGTCCTGTCAGCACTGCGAGAACCCCCTCTGTGTTGAGGTCTGCCCCACGGGTGCCTCGGTCAAGCAGGAGGATGGCACGGTGCAGATCGATAAGCAGAAGTGCATTGGCTGTCAGTTCTGTGTCATGGCCTGCCCCTATGGTGTTCGCTACCTCAATGAGGAACAGCGCGTCGTCGAGAAATGCACCCTCTGTGAGCAACTTACCAGTCAGGGTGAGGGGCTGGAGAACCGCGGTGACAAGATTCCCCGCTGTGTCTATGCCTGCCAGGGGCGTGCGCGTTGGTTCGGCGATTTTGACAAGGGCCTGGAGGATTTTCAGGGTTCTCTCAAAGCGGACGGTGTGACGAATTACCGCCTGATAGAGGAGCTGCCGGACAAGGAACTGGTCGTCAAGCCCTTCACGGAAGATGAGGTTTACCGTCTTCCCGATGCAGGGAACGATCCCGTGGGTCGCTTCATCCTTCGCAAGCCCCGGAAATGGAGGTCATAACATGGAGATTCAGTGGCCTTTGATATTCTTTACCCTGTTAAGCACCCTTGCGGGAGGATTATTCGCAGGGCAGGGTATCCTCGTGTTGATGGGGAAGGGCCGCCCCATTCATTTTCCGGCTCTCGTCGTCGAGGTGGCAGCCATTGCCATCGGAGGATTCTCAGCTTTTCTCCACCTTCAGCACTGGGAGCGTATCTTCAATGGCTTCGGCCAGCTTCGGTCCGGAATAACGCATGAGCTCGTCGGCCTGGCTATCTTCGCCGTTTCCATCGTCATTTTCTTCCTCGTGTTTCGCCGCGCGAAGGGCAAGGAGGCCTTGCCCAAATGGTTGGGAGTCTTTGCCCTGATCATCGGTCTGTTTGTCATCTATGTCACGGCGGCCTCCTACGATATGTCGGCACGTCCCGCCTGGCATACGCCTCTGCTCTATGTGTATTACTACGCAACGGGCTTTGTGCTGGGCGCCGCTGGGCTCTGGTTTTTGAGTGGCATCACAAAAGCGGAAGATACCTATGTCGGTTTGGCGAAAGCGACGGCAATTGGCGGGCTTGTGTCCCTGGTTGCCGTGGTTGTCTATGGCTTTGTCATCGCGAATACGCAGTACTCCGATGTAGGTCTGTATTTCTTCGATCCTACCGATTCGACTGCGCCGCATCCCGATCAAAACGCGGTAACCGCTTCCATTCTGACCGGTGGCAACGCCCTGCTTTTCTGGGCTGGATCCGTTTTTCTCGGGTCTGTGGTTGCGGGAGTACTGGGGCTTTTCAGCTGGTTGAGGGCAAAAGAACCCGTTGGTAATCCCTGGAGCCTGGCAGCCATAGCTCTTGTAAGCGCCCTGGGAGGCGGAGTCTTCTTCAGAGTGGTCTTCTATATTGTTGGAGCTACGATCTGGCCTTTCTTTACCCAGTAAGTGTCCGTTTATGGAACAGGACTCCCTCTGGCACCAGAGGGGGGAGTCCCCAATCCGAGGAATTCCTTTGGAGAAGCGGGCTGTGCCCATAAACCTCCCCCAGAGATTGCATTCCGCTTCACCAGGGGATTTCTCGGTTTCAACAAAAGGAGCTAAGAATGAAACGAAAGGCAATGGTTCTTGCCGCACTTCTCGCTCTGGCATTGGTGGCAATCCCCGGGATTGCAGGCGCACAGACCACGACCGCTGGCTGGATGGGCGAAACACCCTATCAAACGACAGCCGCTACAGCGGATGAGCTTCTCGATGTGAACGGCATAACACCCGGCCAAGCCCTCCTCAATCTCATCGAGGCCGAGAACGCCGGTGAGTGGGAGAAGATCTATGACGATCTGATCGCCTATACACCCTCCTGTTACGAGTTCGTGCGTGCCGATCTCGCCTACATGGCTCCAGAATTCGAGGACTTCACCATTCGGCAGACTAACTACATCGAGCTGGATGCAGGCATCAAATACGCAAGGGTTCTGGTGTCCTATACCAAGACGTATACCGATAGGGCTTCCGGCGAACGAGTGACGATTACTCGTACGGGAGACTGGATGACCGTGAGATGCGAAGATGGTGTCTGGAAGCCAACATGGGCGCAGGGCACACCCGGTTCGACGACGACCGAGGGCAAGCACCCCGATCTGGCTGTCGTACTCTATGATGACCTTGGCCCCGTCTATGAATCCGTCCCGCTGATGACGCCTTTTGAGTGATGGGTTTCAGGGGTGCTTCGCCATGTTGCCTGTTCCCCTCAAAGATGCAGTGTCCCGTGCCGTAGCTGCAGGCCGCTGGCCGGGTTCTGTGCTTTTGGTTGGGCTCTGTGCCTTTGACGGGAGCGGAGCGTTAGATGTCTGTTCAGGAGGAAGCCATGAGTCCTGTCTTTGATGATGAGTTTGACCCTCTTGCCGATGACGAGGAAGAGCGGGAAGAACTGACGGTCATAGGAGCCGATCTCGACTCCATGGACACCGAGGTGCCAACGGACGCTCACAGTACGCGCGAACACCTCGACAGGCTCTTTGAGATAATGCCCGGCCAGAAGCCGGTGCTCCTGGGAATCATCGATTTCTGCCGTGAGCCACAAAGCGCCACCGCGGTTGACGCAAAAACACTCGAGCTCAAGGAACATCGCTACTCCATCTATACACCTGTTGGCATCAGGGAACTGCTGGAGAAGATCGGTGCTCTGGTCTATCTTCCTGCCGAGACGGTGGAGGACGAGCCGAACATCATTGAAGAAGAGCTGACCGATGGCGAGAACAGCTATGAACTCAGCTATCTTGAGGTTCAGGAAAAACCGCAGGGGACCTGGCTGGCAACACCCGAGGGACTCGAACTACTTGACGAACAGGACCCCCAGGGCGATCTCAGGTCCCTGTTGGCAGACGACCTGATCTACCTGGATATCTACAAGCGCATCCTTGCCTTTTGCGCCGAATCGGGGGGTAGGAATATAAAACAGATCGACGATCTGATCAAGGACGAAGCCCTTTTGCAGAAGCCACGGAAGTATGGTGGTTATTTTGTCGAGAGGCTTGAGAAGTGCGAGGCTCTTCTCTGGGAGGGCACCTGGATAACCTCCCCCCTGGGCAGGGCCGTTATCCAGCCTGCCGCCGCAAAAGACGCTTTGGTCGAACCAGGGCTCAACGAGAGGTAAAAGGGAAAGGAGCTCTCGATGGCAGAGAAAACCATCAGCCTGGTGTCGATTATGGAAGGGCGTATTGCTCAGTATCAGTTCCTGTCCCGCCTGTTCCAAAGAGAGATGGACGAGGACTACTTTACCAGCATGAAGACGATGCGGTTTCCCCTCAATACCGGCAACAGCTCCGTTGATGAGGGCTACCGGCTCTTCCATTCCTACCTGAGCAATGCCTGGGAGCGCACCCTCGAGGATCTGGAAAAAGACTATCTGCGCGTGTTTTTGGGCAGCAATACAACGGCGCATGCAGCTGCGTATCCCTACGAGTCGGTCCATACCTCGCCGGAGCGGCTCATCATGCAGGAGGCGCGCGATGAGGTTTTGCTTCTCTATCGCGCTGCCGGCTTGGCGAGGACTGACCGATGGAAAGACGGCGAGGACCATGTGGCGCTTGAGCTCGATTTCGAGCGCATCCTGTGTGAGCGTAGTCTCAAAGCCGTGAACGACAACGACGATGCCGCTGCCCACAGACTCTTCACCGAGCAGTATAACTTTCTGCTCGATCACCTGCTCAACTGGGTTCCCCTGCTTGTCGAGGCGATGGAGAAGTTCGCCAAGACGGATTTCTACCGGGCATTGGCACGGCTGACGATTGGCTTTTTGGAAGTCGAGAAGGAGTTTCTGGAAGAGATCCTGGAAGAGTGAGGAAAGATGGGTGCAGCAGAGGAGTCATCAGCTCTAAGTCGTCGATCCTTCGCATTCGCCGCTGGGGGCGCAGCGGTCATGCTTGGCCTCGGGACTCTCAAGTTCGTTCCGACGCGGCCCATCTGTCGTCCCCCCGGCGGGCAGGATGAGGATAGCTTCCTCGGGGCCTGTCTGCGCTGTGAGCGCTGCAGAGAGATCTGTCCGCAAAACGTCATCGTGCCTGCGCATCTCGAACAGGGCATTCTCAACGTTCGTACACCGACCATGAACTTCAAGGAAGGCTGGTGCGATTTCTGTGAGGAAGCCAATGCCGGTATACCGCTTTGCGAGGGGGTATGTCCGACGAAGGCCTTACGCCTGGTCCCTGACTTCAAGCCGGAGGAAGTTGTTATTGGAAAGGCCGTCATAAACAGGAATTGGTGCCTTGGTTGGCTTCTGAAAGGTTGTAAGAAGTGTTTTGAAGTCTGCCCCTATGAGGCGATAGAAATGGAACAGCTCGAAGGCCTCGGTAACTATAACAACAGCGATTACCAGAGACCCCACGTTATCGAAGACAAATGCAATGGCTGTGGTCTTTGCGAAAACCGCTGCCCCAGCATGATGAATAGCTCGCTGACGGAAGGCGCAACGGATCGCGCCATCACGGTCCACGCAGTGACGATACAAGGAGATTGACGGTGAAAAAACTCAAAGCGAACAATCTTCGGGCCATCGTCATCCTGGGCGTCGTTCTTGTCATAGCGGTGGGATATTTCAATCTTGTCGGCATCGGTAATCTCTCGGATTTTGGGTGGGGTCTCATATCGACGATCTGCCCCCTTGGTTTTGTCGAAACCCTGCTGGCAAGCAAGCTCCTGATTCCGCGAGCCGTCATATCGTTTTTTGCCGTTGTCGCGATCGTCATCGTGCTCGGTCGTGTGTTCTGCGCCTGGGTCTGTCCCGTACCCCTGCTGCAACGCTGGTTTCCGGGGAGTAGGAAGCAGCAGGAAAAACGAATCGCCGAAGCCCTGCCGGACGCTGAGGCTCTGCCAGCTGCCACCGAAGCCCTGCCGGACGCCGAGGCTCTGCCAGCTGTTGACCTCCTCGATGAGCCCTCAGGAGATCTGCCGGTGCAGGCTGCTCTGATGCCCGCCGAGACGAAGCTCAAACTCAAGAGCGCGGCGAAACCCAAACTCAAGGGCGCGGCGAAACCCAATAACTTTAAGCTCGACTCGCGTCACGTTGTACTGGGTGGCGCGTTGCTCTCAACGGCGATCTTTGGCTTTCCCGTATTCTGTCTGGTGTGTCCTGTCGGTTTGACCTTTGCGTCCGTCCTCTTTCTCATGCGCCTTTTTGCTTTTGGCGAAACCACTTGGACCATACTGGTGTTTCCCCTTGTCCTCGTGCTCGAACTTGTCTTCTTCCGCAAGTGGTGTAAGACCATTTGTCCACTCGGCGCGCTCATGTCGCTTATCTCCGGGCTGAATAAAACCTTCCGCCCCTCAATCGACAACAGCAGATGTATCAAGACCGCTCAAGGCGTAAACTGCTCAGCCTGCTCGGCGGTGTGTGCCGAGAATATCGATATCCGTAATCCCAAGACCTCCCAATCCTCACTGAACAACTGTACGAAATGCCGTAACTGCTCCGATATATGTCCCGCCCATGCCATAAGCTTCCCCTTCCTGAAAGGCAAGCAGAAGACTGAGGATTAAGAGAAATGCCTGACATTGCGTCGGTATCGACCGTCATTGAGGTTCTGGAGAAGCTCGAGAGCTTTGACATCCGCGTCCATCCACAGCGCTGTGTCTGCGTCCGCAATCGACATGCGCGTTGTTCGCGTTGCTCGGATGCCTGTACTTCAGGTGCCATCTCTCTCAAAGATGAGCTTTCCATAGACCCGGATCTCTGTGTGGGCTGTGGGACCTGCGCAACCGTCTGCCCCACCTGCGCGCTCGAAACGATCCATCCAAACGACGCCGAACTCTTACAGAGGGCGAAACCCATCATCAAAGCCACTGATGGACAACTGGCCTTTCTCTGCCATACTGCGAGGGAAAGCGCAACTCTGCCTCTGGATGGGGAGCAGCTTATCGAGCTGACCTGTTTGAGTCGTCTGGAGGAATCCCTGCTCACCAGCCTCTTTGCCTTCGGCGCAGAGGATATTCTCCTCATCAAGGGCGACTGCGAGTCCTGCCCGCGTAGGCAGGGAGTCGAAACCATAGAGCTGGTGCTTGAGACCATGCAGGCCCTGACTGCGGCCTGGAATCTTACGCAGACCCTGGACCTCACGACAGAGATTCCTCCGAAACTCTTTCTTGCCCCTCGGGCATCGGAGGCTCGGCAGGTTTCAGATGGTGTCTCTCGCCGGGAATTCTTCACTCTGATAAAGGAGAACACCAAAGAGGTCGCTGCTGCGACTGCCCAGGTCACGCTCGATCACTATGCCGCAGTGAAACATGAAGATGAAACCGCTCACGTTCCGGTGCATGTCATGCGGGATGGGACCCTGCCGCATTTTGTTCCCAGCCGACGAGAGCGCCTGCTCGACCAGCTCGAATACCTGGGGAGTCCCGTCGTTGACACCATCAACATACGGCTTTGGGGTCATATCATCCTGGATGGTGAACGCTGTTCCTCATGTCGGATGTGTGCGACCTTCTGTCCGACCGGTGCCATCTGCAAGTTTGATGACCCCGACGGAACCTTTGGTATCGAGCACTATATGGCTGATTGTGTGCACTGCCGTCTCTGCGAGGACGTCTGTAGGGAGCATGCCATAGTCTGCAGCACGAAGGTACCGATCAAAAAGCTGGTAGAAGGCGAGATCGAACGTTATGAGATGAAACCCCTGGAATGGCTGCCCAATAAGGCTGATTCGATATTCAGGAAGATGCAGACGGTGATCCCAAACGCCAATATGCATGAACGCTGCTGACCGTCATTGAAGACAATGCTCGGCTCTGGCCCCCACGATCATACGGGAGTAGCATGAAAACCACGGCACAGGCACCGAAGAACGGCAAGGTCAAGCTGCAGATCACGGCAACACCCGAGGAGGTGAGCAGGGCCTTTCAGCGTGCAACTCTTGCGCTCGCTCAGCAGAATAAACTCACACCCAAACCCTCCCTCGAAGAAACCATAGCGGAACTTGAAGAAAAGGTGGGCAAGGCTCAGTACGGTGCATTCCTTGACTACTTCGTACCCAACTTTCTCGTGCCTTTTGCCATCTCGCAGGAGAATATCAACGCGACTCTGGCGCCTCAGGTTACGGTGGAATCTCCGGTGATCGCAGGCAGGGAACTGTGCCTTTCTGCAACGATCACCCTCATGCCCATCTATGAACTCTCGTCCTACGACCCTGTCAGGGTGGTGCTTCCCAGGGCGAGTGCCTCAGAAGAAGAGATCGACGCTCAGTTCCTGCAGCTTGCACAAAGCAATGCGACCTTTGAAAAGACAAACGGTCATTTGGTGCAGAGGGAGGATCATATCGCCATCGCACTTGCGGCCGTTGACGCCCAGGGCGATCTCCTCCCCAGGCTCACCGCCGACAATCGTTTCTACACGGTAGGCGAAGGATTCATGCCTGCAGGGTTTGACGAGCAGCTTCTTGGTATGAGTCTGGGTGAGAGTAAGACCTTTGGTCTTGCTGTTCCTGATCTGAGCGCCGAGGACTCAGAGACGCCTACAGACGCCACGATTACCGTCACGGTCAGGGAGATCAATCGGCGCGTCATCCCCGCGATCACCGATGTGTGGATTGCGAAGAATTTTCCCGGCATCAAGACCGTACCCGAGCTGCGCGAATTCATACGATCCGAACTTCTCCGGGCAAAGACGCACGAGCTTGAGAGCATGAAGACATCCGCCGCTGCCGCCGAACTGGCAAAGCGCTTTGAGGGTTCCATAGCGGATGAGTTCTATGAGTTTACGCGTGCTGAGATCATGGCGAGGTTCCAGCAGCAGCTTCAGCAGCAGGGGCTGACCATGCAGCGCTACCTGCAACAGCAGGGTATCGACGAGCGGCAGTTTGACATGAACACCATGCTGCAAATCCGCGAGGTGCTGGTCCAGGGCTTCAGTCTCGATGCTTTGGCGCGCCATCTCAAACTTGAGCTTGATGACGAGGATATTGCAGAAACCTATCGGCGTATGGCGCCCGGTTATGAGCGGGAGGCGCGCGCTGAGTTTGAGGGCAGCGGACGTCTGTATCTTGTCAGACAGGCCGCCCTGCGTACCAAGGCCAACACATGGCTTGCTCAGACTGCCGAGGTCGAATATGTGGAGCAGTAGATGAGTACTCGCAGGCTGAAGGTCATACTCAGGGGTGGTCACACCTATGACATACGCATCGGCCATCGCCTGATCACCAATCTGGGTATCCATCTGCGCGCGACGAGCAAGGCTACCAAGGCTAGCAAGGCGTTGGTCATCTCCGACGACCATGTGGGCCCACTCTATCTCGCTGCCGTTAAGGCGGGACTGGAGAAGGCTGATTTTGAGGTCTTTGACGTGAGTATTCCGCCCGGCGAGGACAGCAAGAGCCTCGCTGTTGCCGCCGAGCTCTTTGGCGCGCTCGCTCTGTTTGGCATCGGTGGGGATGACGTGCTTGTTGCTCTGGGCGGCGGTGTTGTCTGCGATATCGCCGGTTTTGTAGCTGCCAACTATCTGTGTGGTATCGAATATGTACAGGTTCCAACCTCATTTCTTGCGATGGTCGATTCGCCTGTCGGCGGCAAAACTGCCGTCAACCTTGAGGGCAGAAGGAACCTTGTGGGCAGCCTGAAGCAGCCCACTTACGTGGCAGTTGATCTGGCCGTGCTCTCCAGCTTGCCCGATGAGGAGTGGGAAAACGGTCTTGCGGAGATTGCACGCTTCGCCCTCATCGACGGCGAGGAGTTTACCGAGTGGCTCACCACTAACGCCGAGGGCCTGATGGCCCACGATGAGGCTGCCGTGCAACAGGCTCTCGTCGAGGCGCTCAGCTTCAAGGCGCGATGTGTGACTCACCTTGAGAAGTCGGAAGGTCGTATCGAGTGTCTTGATTATGGCAACGTCTTTGCTCATGCACTTGAGGCGGTGGCAGGCCAGGGCATTGTTTCGCATGGTCGAATCGTGGCGGAGGGTATGCGCTTTGCGGCGCGATTGGCCGTTGAAGCCATAGGGGCGCCGGAGGGATTCGTTGTCGTACAGGACGCCCTCCTCAACAGCCTGGGTCTTGCCCCCATCCTGCAAGCTTATTCGGCAGACGCGCTTTTTGATGCGCTCTTAAGCGAGAAAGCACGTGGCTGTGAAGGCAGTGAGCTGCGTATCATCTTTACCGAAGCTCCCGGGAAATGGCAATCCGTCGGCGTGGACCCAGATCTCGTCAAGATCTACCTGATTCTCTGGGAGCAGGCACGGATGGAGCCTTGAGGAGGGGCCTTGGAGGAGTCTCAAGGAGGAACTTTGAGGAGGAGCCTTGAGCAGACGCCTCAGGGAGGAGCTTTGAGTAGACGCATATCACCAGGCTCTTTTCCTTTTTATGGGGGGGATCGCCTGCACGAAGCACCCTGCGCTGCGGGAGGCGTACTTTGGCATCCTGTCCTGTCTACAAGCGTATCCTCGGGCGCTTTGTGACCGACTGCGCGTGAGCTTCATCCTTTTAGGCAATTTTGAGCCAAACGCTCTCGCAGAGGCGTCGATAAGCGTATAGGATAATCCTACCCCCCTCGCTGTGAGTGAAAGGATATGACATGAGCACCCTTAATCTCAGCAGGGTCACCGACGCTGATCGTGAAGGCATTGCCGCTATCGTTCGCGAAGCCGGTGTTGACCCAGACGACTGCTATCAGTGTGGCAAATGCACTGCCGGTTGTCCCATGGCCCACGAGATGGACTTGATGCCCCGTCAGGTCATCCGTTCGCTCCAGCTCGGCCTCTATCGTCGTGCCTTGACCGCTACGGCCCCCTGGGTCTGTGCCCAGTGTCAGGTCTGTTCGGTGCGCTGCCCTCAGGAGGTACGCATCGCCGAACTCATGCTCGCGGTGCGCCATGCGGCCAAGCGCGAAGGCCTGCGCCCGGTGCGCGAGCCGGATATCTTTGATGATATATTCGTCAATAACATCCGTTCGCAGGGGCGCAGCAATGAGGCGTTGCTCGCGGGCTTTTTTAACCTCCAAAGCGGCCATCTGATGCAGGATGTGCTCAACGCGCCCAAGATGGCCGCGCGCGGCATGATCGGCCCCCGACTCAATCATGTGAA
>JAIRXA010000160.1 GCA_031268525.1 Coriobacteriales bacterium
TACCAAAGGGTCAGTGGACCATGCCGAAAAACCCTGCCTGAAGCCTCTCGAAAGAGCCATTACCGCAAAACCAGCGAACACTGGTCTCAGCCAAAAAAAGATATAGGTTGACCGTCCCCTGTCTACAAATTACACGTCCCTCTGACACACTCCGTCCCCCTGACACCGTCCCTGACACCCAGAACCATCCCCTCTGGCATGTGTCTCTCTCAGAATCTGTGGATTTGCCTGCAGGTTTATTCCTCAGCGGCAGACGAGGTATATTTGTTCGGGAGGGATGTGGATGCGCACGGCATCGCCGCGACCAGGCAGCTGCACTGCGGGGTACATGAACTTGTCGGCCTTCCATTGGATAGGAGCATATTCAGCAACATGCCTGTCATCGGAAACAGGCTCTTGCGCGTCCGTGGGAGCAGACGTAACTATCTGTCTGTCGGCGTCGGACGCGATGAGCATCACCGTGCGTTCGAAGCGACTGTCGGAGACGCGGTGCACTCGGAAAGCGAAACTGTTTGGCTCCGAGGCGACAGCAGGACGCAGATAGCTCGCACGCACGCCGAGCCAGGCTACATCAGTGGGCACTTCCTCGGCGGTCGTCAGCGTCAGACCCCAGTCGAGCGCAGCAACTTCATGAGCAGAAACGCGTCGAGCCGCGGAGATGTTCTTAACGCCCGAAACCTTGAGAATCGCAAGCGAGGCAGGACGCGAGACGATATCCTCGGGCGCAGCCAATCCCTCGATATGACCCCGGTCGACCACCGCGATGCGATCGCAGAAACGGAAGGCCTCGTCGATGTCGTGGCTGACGTACAGGATCGTCCCGATGTACTCATCGAAGAGATCAAGCAGGTCCTGCTCCAGAGCACTTTTGAGGTGGGAATCGAGCGCAGAGAAAGGTTCATCGAGCATAAGAATACGTGGCTTTGCTGTTAGCATACGAGCAATTGCAACCCGTTGACGCTGACCGCCGGACAGGCGAGCAGGATAGCGCTTGCCAAAGCCCTTGAGGCCAAAGCGTACGAGCTGCTCGTCGACCAATCGATCGATCTCGTCTTTTGGTGTATGCGGTGCCATGCCGGCGGCGATGTTGGCCGCGACCGTCAAGTTTGGGAAGAGCTGATATTCCTGAAACAAGAGCGCGGTCTTGCGCTGTTGGGGCGTAAGGTTGATGCCCTTCTCGGAATCGAAGAAGACCGTATCCGCGACGACGATGCGTCCCTCATCCGGTTTCTCCAAGCCGGCGATGCAACGCATCGTCAGGCTCTTGCCACAGCCCGAGGCCCCCAGAAGGCCAAGTGTCTCGTTACCTGCCTCAAAAGCAACATCGAGATCGAAGGCAGGGAAGGACTTATGAATGTTGACCGACAGACTCATAGTTCTCCCCCACCCGACTCCATCTCATCGGCGGTAGGGCGGCGATAGCGCTGGGTGCGCGCGGCATACCAGTTGATGAATAGGATGACGATAAAGGAGATGAGAATGACAACGCCCACCCAGAAGGCGGCGATCTCGGGGTGACCGCCCATCCACTGGAAATAGATGGCGATCGGCATGGTTTGGGTAACACCGGGATAGTTGCCCGCAACGAAGAGCGTCGCGCCAAACTCACCGATGGCTCGCGCGAAGGCCAGAACCGTACCAGCGGCGATAGAGGGCCATGACAAGGGCAACACCAGACGAAAGAAGATGCGCCGTTCGCTCCAACCGAGCGTGCGAGCGGCATCGCCGAGCGTTGGGTCGAGGGCCTCAAAAGCACCGCGCGCGGTGCGATACATCAGCGGGAAAGCCACGATGACCGCCGCTAACACGGCGGCAGGCCAGGAGAAGACCAGCTCGATGCCGTGGTCCATCAACCAGCGCCCAAAGGCCGTGGAGTTCCCAAAGACGACCAGCAGCAGGAAACCGCAGACCGTAGGCGGCAGAACCATCGGGATGGTGAAGAGCGAATCGAGCACGCCTTTGAGGCGGCTGTTGATGCGCTGGGAAAACCTGGCGGCAAGGAGACCGAGCACGAAGACGAACAGCATCGCCACGCCCGCGGTACGCAAAGAAACCCAGAAGGGACGTGCGTCGAGGGCCGAGAAGAAGGCTGCAACGGCATCCCAGCCCTCGGGTTCCCTGACGATGGTGACCTCGGTAGCACTGGTGATGCATCCGCTGAGAGCAAAGAGCGCCCCACCGCTGCCGTCCTCACTACCGTTCGCGGTATCGCAGGCGTAAAAATAGCCCGGCTCGACCTCACGAGCGAAGTCGTAGCGCTAGGCGCCGCGCTCGACAGAAGACTCCGAAGTGAACTCGTAGGTGATAGCGAGGCTGTTTAAGGGAGTGCCGCCGCTGGCCACCACCTCATCGAGCGTCTCAAGGAGAGCGATGAATGCCTCGGTGTCATCGGGTTTGGCGCGCACTGTCTGTGCCTGTGCCGCAGGGAGGTAGACAAGGCTCGTATGCTCGTCGATGACAATGACCGCAAAGGCGTCCGATCCTGCCATCGGGAAGCGGTACCCAAAGTAGACATCCTCGTAGGTCTTGTTTGTACCCTTGTGAGATCGGGAAAAGTCCGTGATGCCAAGGGTGCCGTCGATGACACGGGCAGCACTGCCCTCGGCTGAAACCTCGATGGCAGGTGCGGTGCTGGTGGTGGTAGAGGGTGTGGGAGTTGAGGGTGCGG
>JAIRXA010000090.1 GCA_031268525.1 Coriobacteriales bacterium
CTGGTATTATTCTGCGTGGTCAAGCTCTTGGTTGTCGATGACACACTCAGAATGAGTGTGTCAAATTATACGTCCCCCTGACACGTCCTACCTGACACATCCGTCTCCCTCTGTCACACGGCTCCTGCCTCACTACAGCGCTTCGAGGACCTTCAGGGCTTCGACGGTGGGGGCGACATCGTGGACACGCAGGACGCTGGCGCCGCGGCTTGCCGCCCAGGCAGCAACCGCGACCGAGCCAGCCACGCGCTCGGCGGCTATAGGCACGCCGGTGAGCTGACCGATGAAGCCCTTGCGCGAGAATGCGGCCATCAGCGGGTAGCCGAGCGCGGCCAGCTCAGGTGTGGCGCGCAGCAGCGTTCGGTTGTGCTCGTAGGTCTTGCCAAATCCCGGACCGGGGTCGATGCAGATGCGCTCGCGCGCCACGCCTGCCAGCTCAAGCACGCCAGCCTGCGCCAGCAGGTAGGCCGAAACCTCGGCGACCACATCGTTGTAGTGTGGTTCGTCCTGCATGTGCCGCGGTTCACCAAGCATGTGCATGACCACGCAGCCAGGTTCGCTGATCGCGCTCGCACAGACAGCGACCATCGACGGATCGCGAAAACCGCTCACGTCGTTTATGATCGCCGCGCCCGCCTCCACGCAGGCTCGCGCCACCTCAGCATGACGCGTGTCGATGGAGACGATCAGCCCTTCCCCGGCCAACACTTGCACCACCGGCACCACGCGCGCCAATTCCTCGTCGAGCGATACCTCCTCAGAACCGGGACGGGTTGATTCCCCGCCGATGTCGATGATGTCGGCACCCTGCGCGATTAAAAGACGAGCATGATCACATGCTCGCTCAATCCCGATGTATAAACCACCGTCAGAGAAGCTGTCGGGCGTGACATTGAGGATTCCCATGACCAGTGGGCGTGCGCGAGATGACAGGTCAAAGCGGTGTGGACCACAATGCCAGATCATCACCATTACCTCAAGATCAGAGAAAGTGCCTCATCGCGGGTCTTCTGAGATAGCTTGAAGGCGCCGCGTACCGCAGAGGTGGTCGTCTTGGAGCCGGGCTTACGAACGCCGCGCATCGACATACACAGATGCTCGGCCTCGATGACGACGATGACTCCATCCGCCTCAAGTTGCTCCACCAGAGTATCGGCGACCTGCGAGGTCAGGCGCTCCTGAACCTGAGGTCGCCGCGCAAAAAGGTCTACAAGACGGGCAAGCTTGGAGATGCCGCAGATACGCCCATCCTTGCCAGGCAGATAGCCAACATGGGCCAAGCCGAAAAAGGGCACGAGGTGATGCTCGCAAAACGAGTAGAACGGGATGTCCTTCACGAGCACGAGTTCATTGTGATTCTCACCAAAACTCTTGACGAATAACTCCGCAGGATCCTGCCCCAGCCCAGCGAAGACCTCCTCATACATTCGAGCCACGCGAGCCGGGGTCTCAAGCAGACCCTCACGATTGGGATCCTCGCCCACCCCTTCAAGAATGAGGCGCACGCCTGCTTCGATCTTAGCGTGGTCCATGGTGATGGTCCTTAGCATCGTCCGGGTCGGAATGTTCATTCACCACGTCTTCGGAGCTTTCTCCGAGGCGCTCACGCCCGAGGTCCCTGGACGCACCCGCCTCTTCACGCTCCGCCTCCTCACGCTCCGCGTCCTCAGGCTCCGCATCCGTCTCCTCCTCGTCTACGGCACCACGGCCAGAATTCGCATCCCAGTGCAGGATATCCTCAGGCCGCACTTTGCCACTGATCAGATCACGCAGAGTTGGCTCGGGCAGCCGTTTGCCCGCACCCGGCGGCGGCGGATAGCCGTCCTGCCGATCAAGTGCCTGTGGCGGTGCGAGCAGGGCCAGACGCTCCCGCTCTTCAGCAGCATGACGCTCGTCCTCCTCCTCCTGCTGCTTGAGGTCGGCGGCCTTCTTCGCAAGAAGCTCTTCCTCGCCGGACAGATACTCATCCCAGGTGTCGTTGAGCAGCGCTTCGAGCGCCTCGCCATCCACGGTTTCACGCTCGATGAGCACGCCGACCATGAGTTCCATCTGCTCTCGACGCGACTCGAGTGTCTGACGCGCCCGCTTGTGAGCCGTCTCCATGATGCGCGCTACCTCTTCGTCGATGCGTTGGGCAGTCGCCTCGGAGTAATCGGGTGTCGCTGAATAATCGCGACCCAAGAAGACCTCGTGATTGGCCTCGCCGTAGACCTGTGAACCCAAGGCTTCGGTCATACCATAACGCGTGACCATCTGTCGTGCTACATTCGTGGCACGCTCCAGATCGTTGGACGCGCCTGTCGTGATGTCGTCGCAGAACAACTCCTCAGCCACGCGCCCGCCCAGAAAGACGGCCAAATCGTCGTACATCTCATTGCGAGAGTTCAGGAAGCGATCTTCAGAGGGCAGCGACAGCGTATAGCCGAGCGCCTGTCCACGACTGATGATGGATATCTTGTGCACCGGATCGGAATTCTCCAGCATGTGACCCACCAGGGCGTGGCCCGCCTCGTGGTAGGCGATGGTGCGTTTCTCCTTGTCAGTCATCACGCGGCTCTTGCGTTCGGGTCCCGCGATCTCGCGCTCCATGGCTTCATTGAGCTCCTGCATGGTGATAAGCTTCTTGCCTTTACGCGCCGTCAGCAGCGCGGACTCGTTCATCAGGTTTGCCAGGTCGGCGCCCGTGAAACCTGGAGTCATGCGCGCGAGCTTATCCAGCTCAACCGAATGCGCCAGCGGCTTACCTTCAGCGTGTACCTTGAGTATCTGCTCACGACCCTTGAGGTCGGGACGCATCACCATGATCTGGCGATCAAAACGCCCTGGGCGCAGCAGGGCCGGATCGAGAATATCCACGCGGTTGGTCGCGGCGATGAGGATGACGCTTTGGTGATCGTCAAAGCCGTCCATCTCCACGAGCAACTGATTGAGAGTCTGCTCGCGCTCATCATGTCCGCCGCCAAGGCCTGCTCCGCGCTGACGGCCGACCGCGTCAATCTCGTCGATGAAGATGATGGCCGGCGCCGCGGTCTTGGCCTGCTCAAACAGATCACGCACGCGTGAGGCACCCACGCCGACGAACATCTCCACGAAATCCGAGCCGGAGATCGAGAAAAAGGGAACGCCCGCTTCACCGGCGACCGCCCGTGCGAGCAGAGTCTTGCCGGTTCCCGGAGGGCCGACAAGCAGGACACCACGGGGAATCTTCGCGCCGAGACTCTGGTATTTGCCCGGATTGGCGAGGAAGTCCTTGACCTCCTGCAGCTCCTCGACCGCCTCGTCGATACCCGCCACATCACTGAACTTGGTGGTCGGGCGCTCCTCGTGAGCCTTCTTCGCCTTGGTCCTGCCAAACTGCATCTGCTTGTTGTTGGCATTGTTGAACTGCGAGAGCATGATCCACATGAACACGCCGATGAGCAACACGGGGATGGCGATACTGAGAATGCTGATCCAGGCGCTCGGATTGGAGGTGTCGACCGTGAACTTCGTCCCAGGGTGAGCGCTCATCAGCTCGTTGAGCGAATCGGCGCCGATGTACGTCGAGGTGAAGGCTACCGCAGCCCCGGGATCGCTCGCCTCCGTCGCCTCGCCGCCCGGACGCACCACGGAGATCAACGAACCCTCTCTGAGATAGTGGCCCGACAGCAGTGCGCTGCTCGAGTTGTAGATGACATCGACAACACGGTCCTGCTCCACAGCTTGAACGAACTCGCTGGTAGTGATCTCGTCGATGACGGGCTTGCGCGCACCATTGAAGAGTTGGGTGAGCATGATGATCGCCAGGATGACGATTATTACCCCATAGATGACCAGACTACGGCGGTTACGTGGTTTGTTTGCCAAGGGTTTTCCTAACGGTTGGGGACCTGTCGGTAGGGATAGGACTCATTGAAGTTCATCGAAATTTCTTCAAGGGTTTCGGAGCGTTAATCACGGTAAACCTGCGGATCTAAAACGCCGATATAGGGCAGATTACGGTAGGACTCTGCGTAGTCGAGTCCGTAGCCGACAACAAACTCATCGGGGCAGATCAAACCCACGTACTGACAGGTGACATCGGTCTCCTGCCTGCCCTCCTTGAGCAGCAGGGTTACAACTCCCACAGACAGAGGGCGACGACTCCGGAGATTCTTGATGAGGTATTTGAGGGTCAGACCACTATCAAGGATATCCTCGACGATCAGAATATGACGACCCTCTACGGCAGCATTGAGGTCCTTGATGATGCGCACGACACCCGAGCTCTTTGCTTCGGCCCCATAGCTGGAAACGGCCATGAAGTCGATTTCGATATCACTCGTGATGGCACGCGCCAGATCGGCCATGAAGATGAATGCGCCTTTGAGCACCGTGACTAAAAGCAACTTCTCGCCCGCATAGTCGGTACTGATCTGCGCTCCCAGTCGCTGCACACACTCAGCGATCTGCTGCTCATCGAACAAGATCTCTTTGACGTCTTCGTGCACCATGCTCCCCTCGGGTCCGCCCCTGTGGCTCACACCCAGTACGTGCTTTCTGCCTACTTCTCAGTACAAAGGCCTCGTGTGTCCCTCAGATCCCGTGTCGGTTCCCTCATCGGCTTGCCGTTTTGGCTGTTGATTGGGCTGATCAGCGGCCGCTTTTCTGCGAATGATCAGTGTAGCGCAAACCGTGCGAACCGTCACATCACCGGGGATATCCGTTGCAAAACCGACACGCGCTCCCTCGGTGGCAATACTGTGGAGGTGTTCGGCAGTGATGCGTGCGTCGGGCGGCATCACCTGTGAGCAGGCGTAATGCAAGACACGGCGAACGAGCACGGGATCATGGGCGAGAAGCGCCGTGTCGATGGTGGCGATGGGCTCGGGCGGGATGCGATCGATACGTACGAAGCGTTCGATGAGCTCGTGTGCCTGAGCGTCGAGACAGGCGTCCTCGGCTGCCAGGTTATCGAGACTGCGAGCGATCGTCTCGGTCAGACGCGGATTGCGCGTGGTGAGCAGGGGGATGACCTCATGACGCACGAAGGCGCGCAGGTGGTCGGTATCGGCGTTACTGGCGTCCTCGCACCAGAGGTCGGCTGACACCGCATCGCCGAGGCGGGTCTGCTCCGCACTTCCGTTCACAATCTCAAGGGTATCTCCGCTTTCGTCGGTACTCCCCATGCGAGGGGCAGAGCGCCGCAAGCAGTCCTGCAACTGCGCGCGTGAGCAGTTCATCAGCGGCCGGATGACACGTCCGTTGACAAAGGGGATAGAAGCCAGTGCACCCACTCCCCCACCCTTGATGACACGCATCAGGTAGGTTTCGACACGTTCATCGCGTGTATGGGCGACAGCTATGCGTCCTCGCTCAGGCGTCACATGAGCCTGTAAACATTGAGCATCAAGCAGCTCGGCGGCGAGCGTGTAGCGTAAACGGTGTCCCAAAGCCTCGATGTTCTCACCAGTCCGCTGGGCCTCGGCGGCAACGTCGACTCGACGGATTTCCACCGGCAAGCGAAGCTCGGCTGCCAGAGCGACGACAAAACGCTCGTCAGCATCGGCCTGATCGCCACGCAACTGGTGGTTGATGTGCAGGATCGTGTAATTATTGTGTGGATAGAGCTCGGGCAGCAGACGCGCCAGAGCGCTTGAATCCGAGCCGCCACTGACCATCAGCACAACAGGGATGCCGTCTCCAAAAGCAGAGAGCATCGCATACTGCTCAACGGTTGCGCGTATGGTGGTGTGCAGTTTGTCCATGTTCACCTTGTATAGGCGAGGATTCGCCAGAAACCCACGGAACCCACGGAACCCACGGAGGCAGAAAAGGCAGAAAAGGCAGCCCTTTTACAACAGAAGCGTACCGGGTCGTACGTGACTGAATCTCAGAGCTGCCTTTGCTATCTCACGCAAAACTCGCGCAGGATGTGTGCCTCAAACGTGGATCGTTTAGTACATACCGCCGCCGCCGCCCATTGCGCCAGCCAGAGCGCTCAGGTCGGGACCTTCCTTGGGAATGTCGGCCACGGTGGCCTCGGTAATCAGGATCAGTGCCGCTACGGAGGCTGCGTTTTGCAGCGCGGTGCGCGTGACCTTCACCGGGTCGATGATGCCCATCTTGATCATATCGCCGTACTCGCCAGTCACGGAGTTCAGGCCCTCGCCGAGCTTGAGGGTCTTGACCTTCTCCACGACGACCGAACCCTCAAAGCCCGCGTTGTCGGCGATGATGCGCAGGGGCGCGGCAAGGGAGCTCCTGATGATGTTGATGCCTACAAGCTCGTCGGCGTCGGTGATCTTGATCGTATCCAGAGCTTTGATTGCATTGACGAAGGCTACGCCACCGCCGGCGACGATACCCTCTTCAACGGCCGCACGGGTCGCCTGCAGGGCATCCTCGATGCGAGCCTTGCGCTCCTTGAGCTCGACCTCGGTGGCCGCGCCGACCTTGATGACGGCCACGCCTCCGGCCAACTTGGCCAGACGCTCGTTGAGCTTCTCGCGGTCGAAGTCCGAATCGGTGTTCTCGATCTCGGCCTTGATCTGATCAACGCGACCCTGGATGGTGTCCTTTTTGCCGGCACCGTCAACGATCGTGGTGGTGTCCTTGTTGACCCGCACAGACTTGGCGCGACCAAGCTGATCGAGGGTGGTCTGATCGAGCTTCATGCCAAAATCATCGGTGACGACGGTGCCGTCGGTGACGATGGCGATGTCTTCAAGCATGCGCTTACGACGATCGCCAAAGCCCGGCGCCTTGACGGCTACGCAGTTTAAGGTTCCGCGCAGACGGTTGAGCAGCACGGTGGCCAGAGCCTCGCCCTCAAAGTCCTCGCTGATGATCAGCAGCGGACGACCAGCCTGCATCACGGCCTCAAGTATCGGCAAAATCTCCTGAATGGAGGATATCTTCTGGGAGGTGATCAGGATGTAGGGGTCTTTGAGGTCGGCTTCCATGCGCTGCATGTCGGTGGCCATGTAGGGCGAGATGTAGCCCTTGTCAAACTGCATACCCTCGACGGT
>JAIRXA010000103.1 GCA_031268525.1 Coriobacteriales bacterium
TCCTGGGTCGTCTGGTTTCCACAGTTCAGGCAAATCATAGCGTACCTCCCGACTTGGACGTACCTTCCTGCTACGATGCGCCCGAATATCATTCGAGGCGCGTCTTCATACGCCCGGTAGAGCGTACGCCTGTTGTTATTCTACTACATCGTTTCTTCCGGGGCCTGCGGGTTCGTGGGGCTGATACCCGCCTCGTGGATGGAGCGATTACCGACGAGGTACAGCGAGAGCAGGGCAATACCCGCACCCGTCGCAATGAGGAGCAGGTCGATTGATATCAAATCGGCGAGGGGGCCAAAGAACAGCATGCCGATGGGCATGGCCAGGGAGCCGACCATCATGAACACCGAAAACACCCTGCCCATGAAATCCGGAACGATCCGCTCCTGGAGAATTCCCATCATCGGAGCGCTGAACACCGGCATGACACTGCCCACAAAAGCCATGCATGCCAGATAGACCCAGAAGTTCCCGAGCAATCCCAGCCCCACCGTACCCAGACCGAATCCCAGTGTCGCCAGAGCCATCGTAGAGGCACGGTTCCTGAAGCCTCCCCACACACCGATTGCCACTCCACCAATCATCATCCCAACGGAGAACACGACCTCGATGGCGCCAAGCCTCCAGGCATCCGCGCCAAAGTCGCGAACCACCTGGAGCGGGGCGAGCAGGGCCGCTGGGGTCGCCAGTACATTGAAGGTGATACTCATGATCAGAAACGCCACCATGAAACGGTGGCCGGCCATGTAGCGAAGGCCCGCCTTGAAGTCCGAGAAAAAGCCGGGGCGGACGGTCTGGTCGTGCGAAGGCACGCCAGGCGCCTCGATGGCAGGTTTTGCGGATTGGCTGTCGCCTGATACGCCAGGCGCCTCGACAGGCAACTGCGACTGCTCTGTTGACACCGATTTTCTGCGCCAACCCCGGTGAGTCTGCACGAAGAGAAAGACGATGGCTATCCCGAGAGCAGCAGTGACGACATCCACATACATGAGTATCTGGATAGGAAAGAAGCTGAGCAGTGCGGCGGCCACCATCGGTGAGGCAAAGGTCACCAGCGACTGAATGGATGAGTTGAATCCGTTGATGCGGACCAATTGGTCGGCAGGTACGATGTCGGGCAGAACAGCCGTGACGGTTGGCATCTGAATGCCCTGACCGAAGCTGCGAACGACCATGCAGATGAACAGCAGGCCGAGCCATTCGATGCCCGCCGAGAAAAAGAGTGCCATCACAAGGGTAACGAGAGCAATGATCGCGTCAACGAGATTTATCAGGTACTTGCGATTATACCGATCAGCCCAGACTCCCCCTACGGGCGAGGCAAGTGCCATCGGTACCGTCAGGGCTACGGTAAACAGCATGAGCATCACGCCTGATTGGGTCTGCAGGGTGACATACCAACTGATGGCGTAACCGGTAATTGCCGTGCCGAACAGGGTGATCGCCTGTCCTGCAAGGAACAGGACTATGGTTCGCCGCCATGCAGGCCGCGATTTGCTGTCTGTCATTCCCCTTGACCCTGCCTGTTCCGAGTATCTCAGGTACTCTCTGTTCGAACCGCCCGGTGGCGGTGTGCGTGCAGACTCCTGCCGTTGATTGCGACAGACGCGGCATCAGAAAAGCATCGGGATCACTTCATATACCGACCTGCCAAACTACCATATCCTGTCCGCCATGCGCAAGATCAGGGACGGCCCTGCGCAAACTCACAGGGACGGCCTCCTCAGGAGCCACCCTGCGCTTTGAGCAGCTCCAGCGCTTTGGCTGGTATCGCCTCTTCGTTGACATACTCCCATCCGGTCACCAACTGGTTACTGGCCTTGACGAGAAGATAGCTTCCCTGCTGAATATAGGGACCCGAGTCAGCCCAGCCACTGCCTTCCTCCATGATATTGAACTCAACTTCCCTCGCCTCGCCACTTTCGTTATAGGCAGTGAGTTTATAGGTCACACCAAGCCCCATCTCCTTGCCGTCGTCCCCGTAGTGCATCACCGGTGTCAGGTCATAGTCAGACGGTACCACGGTATAATAATTTGAGCTGACATACCGATCATTGTAATACCGCTGGCCCGCGATCACGGCAACAACAACACCGGCAAGAAGCGCGACACCCACACATGCCAGAATAATTTTCTTCATGATCAGAACTCCAATTCTTTTCTACGGAATGCTACGACGGAAAGAGCACATGCCCCTGCGATATACGCACCATATTCGATGAGCGAGGGCCATGAGACTGCGCCATCTGTCGCACCAATGGTCAGATTGACGACAATATTCGATACGAGATGGTTGCTCAGATTTGGAGCAAATGAGCTGATGACATCCCAGCCGAAGACGGCCATCATCAGTTGGCCAATGACGCCAAGTGAGAGCAGGATATAGAATACAACGGCAAAGGTGCTGCGCTGCATGCCATACACCACAACACCGGTAATCGCCGCGTAAACGATGACCAGAAGCGCGGCCTTGAGCGCATGCAGAAAGACCTCGTTCACCGCGGGGGCCGAGGGAATGTACCCGATCAGGGAATAGAGAGCAAACATGAACAGAGATATGAGAGTAAATATAAGACCGTTCAGTAAAACACTGAGCACAAGTTTGGCAAGGACTATAGTGGTCTTTTGCATACCATAGCCAATGAGCGTTGCAAGGTTTTTGGAACGCAGATCATCGCAATACAGCACCGCAAACAGATAGCCGCCCACGAGTACCGGCATATAGGCGAAGACCTGGGTGGCATCGTTGGTGATGGATTCCGCGCCGATCCCGTTTGTACGGATCAAAACGAAGAAGCCATAGAGAAGGGCAAGGGCCCCAAAATAGATGTAGAAACTTTTTTTCCTGAAGACACGGTAGAGCTCGGCATGTATATATCTAAGCATGAGAGCTGCCCACCAATCGCATGAAGTATTCCTCCAGTGTGGTCTCCTGAGGCGCAAGCCGAGAGAGCTCAAAGCCCGCCTCAAAGAGAGCTCGGGCAATGACCTGGGGCTGGTCAAAATGCGATTCCAGCAACAGGCGGCCCTCCCCCGTTATCGAGCCTACAACGCCAAAACGACCCTGGAGGAACTCACGTGCTCCGTATACGTCGTTGGTCTCAATAACCAGTGACTTCCTGGTGCGCTCATGGAGATCGGTGTGATCGAGCTCTTGCAGCAGACGACCGTGTTCAATAAACCCGAAGCGTGTGGCAACGAGGTCGAGCTCACTCAGTATGTGCGAGGACACGATGAAGGTCGTGCCCTTTGTCTGATTTTCGCGCTGAATAACCCCTCGCATATCGGCGATGCCCTGCGGATCGAGACCGTTGATAGGCTCATCGAGGACGATGATCGGCGGACGACCAAGCAGTGCACCCGCCAGACCCAGACGCTGTTTCATGCCGAGGGAAAAGGTCTTGAAGGGTTTTTTGACACCCTCAAGTTGCACCAGTTTGAGCAAACGCTCTATCTCGCCTTTTGGCTGGACATGTTTGACCCGGCAGAGATATTTCAGGTTCTCCCGAGGATTGAGGTAGGGAAAGAATGCTGGATTGATCATGAAGCCGATCCGACGGCGAGCGTCGCCCAGCCGTGATGATGTTCCCGTGATCGCAATACTGCCTCCGGACGGCTTTGCGAGTCCCATCACACACTTGAAAAAGGTAGTCTTACCAGCGCCGTTGCGTCCTATCAAACCGTAGATATCGCCACACTTCAAAGTGAGCGAAACCTTATCGAGCGCGCTGAAGTCGCCGTATTTTTTTGTCAGATCGCAGGTTTGTAGAAGTATCTCGGCCATATTGAAATCCCGCTTTCAGATCGATTACCCAAGCAGCATTGTAGCGTCTCGTTATGAAGCCTCCCGTAGTCTTCGACTTTGTAGAGCTTTTGTCATGATGGTGTTGACCGGGTAATTGTTGCCTGTCCATAAAGGAACAGAATGGTGTCGGCGAAGGATTTCAGTTTTGCGTTCTTGCAGAGAGTGCGTGAAGAAGACAGGGCCAGCTAACCAGCAGACCCTGTTCGGCTAACCAGCAGGCCCTGTTGTCGACGATAGAGCGAGGGCAGGATAGATCAGAAGGGGAGCAAAATGTCGTCTGTGAGATGAATGAGCCGTTCGGACGTGCGGGCTTTCTTCCTTTTGCTACAATGGGCGGGAGTTTACGTGGAAATGATTCGAGTCCAGTGAAACGAGAAACAGGGAGGAAGCATGAACCTACAACGCCCAAATTCAAACGATGCGACCCAAACCAGCAACCGATCCAGAAGCGTCGTCCCCGTCAGTGGGCTCTGCACCAGATGCGTCGACAGCTGCAGGGGCAACTGTGAGGTCTTCAAATCCTCGTTCCGCGGACGGGAGGTCATATACCCAGGCCCGTTTGGGCACGTCACGGCCGGCGCCGATAAAGACTACCCCATCGACTATTCCCACCTGAACATCAACGGTTACGCCTTTGGGCTCGAGGGGTTGCCCGAGGGCCTGGAGGCCGGGCCCGACACGGCGACCTTCCCGACGGTCGATACCGAAACGGAATTTGGATACGAGAACAAGGTCAAGATGCGCATGCCCATCTTCACCGGAGCACTCGGCTCGACCGAGGTGGCGCGCGCCAACTGGGAGCAGTTCGCGATAGGAACCGCAATCTCGGGGATCTCGCTCGTCTGCGGCGAGAACGTCTGCGGCATAGACCCCGCCCTGGAGCGCAACGCTGACGGAAAGGTCACCAGGTCACCCGACATGGAGCGGCGCGTCAAACTCTATCGGGAGTTCCATGAGGGCTACGGCGACATACTCGTCCAGATCAACGTAGAGGACACACGCCTCGGAGTCGCGCGTTATGTTATCGAGGAGCTCGGAGTGGAGACCGTCGAGCTCAAATGGGGACAGGGCGCCAAGTGTATCGGCGGCGAGATAAAGGTGGACACACTGGAGCGCGCCCTGGAGCTGCAGGGCAGGGGCTACATAGTGACTCCGGACCCCTCAAACGAAGCCATACAGGCGGCGTTTCGGGATGGCTCCATAAAACAGTTCGAACGACACAGTCGCCTCGGCTTCATAGACGAGGAGGATTTCTACAGAAGCGTGGACGAACTGCGTGCGCTCGGCGCCAAGAGGGTGACACTCAAGACCGGCGCCTATCCCATGAGAGAACTGGCCATGGCTCTCAAGTGGGCATCCAACGCCAAGATCGATCTGCTCACCATTGACGGCGCACCCGGAGGCACCGGCATGAGCCCTTGGCGCATGATGGAGGAGTGGGGCATTCCGACCTTCTACCTGCAGTCGATGGCCTACGAGCTGGCAGGCATCCTCGACTCCAGAGGCGCCTATGTACCCGACCTGGCGATAGCCGGGAGCTTCACCGAAGAGGCCGGCATATACAAGGCACTTGCGCTCGGTGCGCCGTACTTCAAGGCCGTCTGCATGGGACGCGCGCTGATGATCCCCGGATTCGTCGGAAAGAACATCGAGAAGTGGTTGAGCGACGACGATCTGCCCAAGACCGTAAGCGAGTTCGGCGCAAGCAAGGAAGAGATATTCGTGACGTACGAGGTGTTGAGGAGCAAATATGGCGCGGATATGGAGCGCATACCCCTTGGTGCCGTGGCAGTGTACACCTATGCCGACCGGCTGAAGGTTGGCCTCCAGCAGATAATGGCGGGGGCACGGCGCATGAACCTCGGAGTTATCACCCGCGACGACCTCATAGCCCTCACCCCCGAGGCCTCCGAGGTTTCGGGCATCACCTACGTGATGGACGCGTTCAGAGAGCAGGCTCTGGACATAATCAGGGGATAGGTTCCCACAAATCGCACGGTCAGGGAACCGGAACCGCCAGGCGGCTCCGGTTCCCTCCACGGTATTTCTCTGACCATCTGTAGCAGCCCGCGTTCCAATGTCGATATGCAGATCTGTGCGAGGACACCACAGAGAGGAACAGGGTAGATGAGAATCACCCAGCTTGAATACTTCATATCATTGGCGGAAACGCTGAGCTTTACGCATTCTGCTGAAGAATGCCATGTCACCCAACCGGTTATTTCGCAGCAGATATCCGCTCTGGAAAACGACCTCGGGTTCAAACTTTTCGATCGCACGACACGCGAGGTCCGCCTTACGGATGCGGGAATGCTCTACTACCCTTATGCAATCGAGATAGTAAAGACTTCAAAACAGGCTCAGACACGGGCGCTGGCCGTCGCTCATGGGAGAACGGGGAAACTCACGATAGGCGTGTTCGGGGGGCTCCAGATCCATGGCCTCAGAGACATAGTCACCTTCTCCGGAGAAAACCCGGAAGTCGATCTTCAGCTGCGGCTGGTGTCTTCGCTCGAGCAGTACCAGGAACTCAAACAGGGAGCGTTTGACATCATGTTCAGCTCTGTCGCCTTTCTGTCGAGATTCGATGATGTCACCTGCGTCAACCCCATTACCAGCAGGATCTGCGCGGTCGTGAGCAGAAATCACCCGCTTGCCAAG
>JAIRXA010000189.1 GCA_031268525.1 Coriobacteriales bacterium
AAAATGGCTGCTCTTTCTGTGGTGGAAAAAAGACTGTCTGATATCGGGCTTGGCCCATTCAGTTTGGAGCTGCACTCCAACAAGGCACGAAAAAAAGATGTACTGAGCCAACTGGAGGAAACACTTGGCGTTGGTCGGATTAAAAGACCACAGGAGTATGAGCAGGAAGCCGAGCACCTCCATGAATTGCGCAAGGGTTTAAATGCCACAATGCAGGCGATTCATAAAAAGCAGGCCTGCGGCCTTTCATTGTATGAAATCATCTCCGTTTATGAGAACTACAGTAAGGCACCTGAGTCTATTGCCATAACCGAAGGAGTAATTGAAAGCTATACCCAGCAAAAACACACGAAATGGATAGATATTCTGGACAAAGTCGCCACAACTTCACGGGCTTGTGGCGGTGCGCGTAAAAACCCCCTGTTCGCTTTGCGCAACCCGGCCTATTCCTCTCAGCTACGGGATGCCATAGAGACCAGTGGGACGGCATATAGAAATACCCTTACCGAGCTGAAAGATACGGTAACACAATTGGCGATACTTTTCGCGTTGCCGTTTTCCGAGCAAAAGGAACAATGTCTTGCCATTGCCAGGCTTTGTACCCTTCTGTTCGAAGGGGAATATATTCCACAAAAGCTGTATGAATGTACGGACCTTTTCCAAATGGAAAATGTTGTTATGTCCATATGCCAGCATGGAAAACAGCGCGACGCACTTGCTGGTCACTTGCTTCATGATTTTACCGAAGCGGTGCTGTCTTTTGACGAGGAAGGTGCCAGGATTGCATGGAATGCTGCCTCGGGAAAGTGGTTTCTGCCCAAGGCGCTGGGCCAAAACCGGGTTATCAAATCCCTGAAACCTCTCTGCAAAAACCTTGCTGTATTACAGAAACAGAATATATCGAATATCCTTGACACCATCACTGCATATAAACAAAGCGCAAAAATTGTGGGAGATAATAACCAGGCATTGAGTGATCGCTTGGGCTTTGTCTGGAACAATGGCTATCCTGATTTTGACCAAATCAGTGCCATTTACACACAAGCGATCTCCTTGCGTCAAACACTGGTGACGGTAAGTGCTTCTGTCGAAGGGAAGGCAAAGGCGGATGCCATCTTGGTCGGGGGATATTTTGCCGATCCGGTTGCCTTCCGCCAGTTGAACGGAGGGCTGAATGCTCGGCTGCAGACATTGATGGGCCACCTGACTGCGGGCGAGCACGCTCTTACAGAAGTGGGGATTTGTGATGCCAGTGTATTTGCTCCGCGTGAGAACTGGATTTCCTCTATGTGCCAAATGGTGGATGGCTGGCTGGCCAACCTCAACGAATTGCGAGATTGGTGCATCTATCTCTCCGCCAGGCAGGAAGCCGATGCAATGGGGCTGCAAAGTGTTGTTGAGGCTTTGGAAAACGGACTGATATCAGAGAGTGATCTGCTTGCCGCGTTTGAGAGGGCCTTGCATCTTTCCATCGCTGAAAGGATTATTGCCACAGATGCCGCATTGCGAGATTTCAGTGGCACTGTGATGGAAACGGATATCCGGCATTATCGTGAGGCATCCTCTCATTTTCAACAGCTTACGCGCGAAGAACTTCTGGCACAGCTTTCTTCTAAAGTCCCGAACACAAATGCAACCGTGGCGGATTCCTCCGAAATCGGTATTTTGAAACGGGCAATCCGCAGCGGAGGGCGCGGCCTCTCCATACGGAAGTTGTTTGACATGATTCCGAACCTTTTGCCAAGGTTGTGCCCCTGCCTTTTGATGAGCCCGATTTCAGTGGCACAATATATTGATCCTTCCTACCCGCAGTTTGATTTGGTTATTTTTGACGAAGCGTCACAATTGCCTACAAGTGAAGCCGTGGGCGCCATTGCACGAGGTAAAAACCTGATTGTGGTGGGCGACCCCAAACAGTTGCCACCGACCAGCTTTTTTGAGAGCAACCGGACAGACGAAGATAATTTTGAGCAGGAAGACCTTGAAAGTATTCTGGATGATTGCCTGGCGCTCTCCATTCCAGAAACCTATTTGTTGTGGCACTATCGTTCCCGGCATGAAAGCCTGATTGCGTTTTCCAATCGCGAGTATTACAACAATGAGCTCTTTACATTCCCTTCGCCCAATGCGCTTGTTTCTGAGGTAGGTTTTGTCCCTGTGAAGGGTTTTTATGACCGCAGCAAGACACGGCAAAATGAAGCGGAAGCAACCGAAGTAGTAAAAGAAATTGTGCGACGTCTGTCTGATGAGACGCTTCGCACTCAAAGCATCGGAGTTGTCACCTTTAGTTCGGTGCAGCAAAATCTCATTGATGACAAGTTGCAAGAGGAGTTCGCGAGATATCCTGACCTCGATGAATGGAACAGCAGCGCAAATGAGCCGGTATTTATCAAGAATCTGGAAAACGTGCAGGGCGACGAGAGAGATGTGATTCTGTTCTCAGTAGGCTATGGCCCCGATACTGAAGGTAAAGTCACCCTGAATTTCGGGCCTTTGAACCGTGCTGGTGGTTGGCGTCGTTTGAATGTGGCCGTGTCACGTGCCCGCCAGAAGATGGTTGTCTATTCAACGCTTTCGCCGGAACAAATTGATCTGTCCAAAACACGTGCAGAAGGCGTTGTCGGACTGCGCGCTTTTTTGGAGTTTGCCAAAAACGGAAAGCAGGCACTGCATACGCAGGAAGCCAAAAGCACAGACGGCGCCGACACAAATGCGATTATCAACAACATCGCGGACGCTTTACATGATAGAGGTTATCAGGTCAATACAAATATTGGCTATTCACGGTACCGCCTTGATATCGGCATCGTACACCCTGATAGGCCGGAAGAATACCTGCTTGGCATTCTATTGGATGGCGAACGCTACCGTGATGCCGGTACGGCACGTGACCGCAATATACTACAGGATAGCGTATTGAGCTCACTTGGCTGGAGTATTCATCATGTGTATACGCTCGACTGGCTGCAAAGTTCGGAAAAGGAGATTCAAAAAATTGTCACAGCAGCTCAAAGAGCTTTGGAACAGCCCAAGACCCCAGTGGAACCTATTGCTGCCGCGCCTTCGCCGATAAAGCCGCTTGAGCAATATGAGCGGCTTGAGCTTGCGCCAGCCCAGTCGTCCGAACAACCCAGCTATACCGTTTGCGCGCCTATGCCGGTATCCTGGCCCGCAGAAGCGTTCTATCTGCCAGAAAATGCGCGCATTGTCATGAATCAAATCACGGAGGTTATTCAGCAAGAGGCGCCCATCAGCAGCGCCTTGCTCACAAAACGTATCATCAACGCGTGGGGCATGACACGGGCTGGGAATAGGATCAACAGTTACATGGATGACTTGTGCCGACGCATGGGATTGCCGTACACCAAAACATTGAAAACAGTGTTTTACTGGAATGTTGGGCAGGATCCCAAGGCATATGATCTGTACAGACCGCCTGCAAACGGAGAAACCCGGCGCACTATGGATTGCATCTGCAAGGAGGAGACTGCACAAGCCATCAAGTTTGTGCTTGAGAATCAGGTGAGCCTCACGCGCGAAGACTTAAAAAGGGAAGTGTACAAGTTATTCGGTTTTTCGCGAATGGGTCAGAGCATGGATGTTTATATCAACGCAGGGATCGATTACTCCCTATTGATTGGCATCGCCTTTGAGGATAATGACCGTATTGTACTTAAATGAGTGTTTGCGCCCTTGCGCCTCAAAGTCGCAGGGGCACACTTTTTCTGGTCGCAGGGATTATTCTCTGCTCGGCTCTTAATTGCTTCCTTAAGTGTGCCATCAATACCTTGGATGCAAACGGCAAGGTGGTAGAGGCTGAGCTGACCTCTGTGCGCGCCTGTGCCCGTCTCGCATGTGAGACCGGTCTGTCACTGCACATTCATTCCGGCCTGCCCTGTGCGTCATGGATCACACCATCGCCACAGCACGCATGGTACTGCGGCGGCGTTGCTGGGAATCGATCAGGCAAAAGTCCCTCAGTAGTAGTCCCCTTTCTTTGTAAAGTTGCCCTTTGCAGCCACCGAGAGCACTACTCTCGACAGAAAAGGTAAAAGTGCATGTCGCTCCATTACTTGCGCTGAATAAAGCCTTCATACCTGCTAAAATACACCTATTGCCTAAAATAGAAAGGCTAATAAAGCTGTGGATTTTGAACTATTGGAAGTGTTATTTAATGATGCCGCCTTTAGACACGGCATAGATGAAGCCGATATGCGCACTGCTCTTGGCTCCTATCTACTTGACACGGCATTGGCAAACGAAGATAACAAATATCTCCTTATTGGTTTTGATAAGAATGGAAACCTGATAGAGTTAATGTACAACATGATTGATGAGCACAGCATTAATGTATTTCATGCTATGAAATGTAGAAAAGAGAACCAGAAACATTTAGGAAGGTAGGTGAGGACATGGCAAAAATGACAGAGGAAGAAGCCAGCAGGCTTGATGAATACTACACTGAAAATCTTCCAGAACTGGATTTTAGCAAGCCAGGGATTTTCGCTCGACAAAAAGATACGGTTGTAGTGCTAGATAGCTTTACGTCAAAGTACCTAACATCAAAAGGGCTTGCTACCAAGCGATCCCCATCAGAGCTTATATCAGACATGGTTCGTCATGAGATGGAAGCTGCTGGCTAGTAGTACGTAACATCTAAAAGTTTATATATAAGCGGTTGGGTGGTATCCTCTTTCCAAGGCATTGCAAGGAAAGGGGGCACAATGGGAAGGAAAGCATGCCCGGTAGTGTTGACAGGCCCAGAACGCAGGAGACTCAAGAGGTTCGTCTCAAAGGGCAGCCATCCTGCCATGCTGATCAGGCGGGCCAGGATCGTGCTGGCGTTGGACTCCTCTGGCGGCGAGCAGCAGCCGGACGATCTGGTGGCCGCCCAAAACGGTGTCTCGCGCCAGACCGTCCACAATGTGCGGAAGGACTTCCTGGAGCGCGGCGCAGGATCATTCTTAGAACGAAAACGCCGAGCCGAGCCACCGGTGGCCCCGAAGGCCGACGGGGAGTACGAGGCGCACTTGATCGCCCTGTCGCGGACCGACCCGCCGGACGGCTATGCCCGCTGGACGCTGAGGCTTTTGGCAGACAAGAGCGTGGAGCTCGGATACATAGGCTCGGTGTCCGCCATGACCGTCGGCAGGGTCTTAAAAAAAACGAGCTCAGGCCTCACCTGAGCAGCTACTGGTGCATACCGCCGGAGCAGGATGCCGCCTTCGTGGCTGGAGGGCGGCATCAAGTCCGTGCCACTATACGCGGCATTCTGCTTGGGTAACTGAGGAATCTGCCCGCAAGGGATACGGTGTGCAATGAATAAATCGGCACTTCCCTGCCAACGCCACTTCAGCCAAATATGGCACTTCTGCCCGCTCGGTTGACCCCTGCGTAACTGGCGGCACAGGGCACACGAGTGCATCATCGGGCGCAGAGAAATTATCGCGTGTACTGGATGGCAAGAGGAGGAGCGCACACGTGAAACGGATAACCACGGTATGCGGCAGTATTGCGCCGGAAGAGCTTGGTATGCCGTCCATGCACGAACACACCTTGCTTGATCTGAGTGCGGCTGGACAATACATGCTCGATATGTTTCCCGATGTGTCCCCAAAGCAGGTCGAGTTCAAGCCGGAGAACTACCCCTTTCTCAAGACAGGTACCTTCCTGCTCAACAGGGAAAAGTCAGGGAAATGAAAAGGTCAGAAATTTTAAGCTTCTGACCTGGATATTTTGGTCGCGGGGATAGGATTTGAACCTATGACCTCCGGGTTATGAGCCCGGCGAGCTACCAGACTGCTCCACCCCGCACCATATGCGGAAAAACACCCTACACCAAAGTAACAAAAGCTGCAAGTCACGCTACAATAGCAACTTGTGAAAGGCAAGCATCTGAAACAGAGCGGTAGCGAGAAAACCGATACGGCCAAGGCAGACACCGATACGTTTGGTGGAGACCTCTTGGCATCGGTGACGTCTGCGCACGCCCCAGGCGCCGCCGCACTCGGCATAGACTCACAGACCCCCGCATCGTCCACACCCACACCCTCGCCCGCCCCAACGCCCTCGTCCACGCCCGCATCGCCCACCCCCACTCCCGCCCTCGCCCCCGACGCGCACGCCCTCCCGGTCCCTGACGCAGACCGGCGTGCTCGCAGCCATCGTCGCGTCCTCATTGGAGTCGCGCTTGTCCTCACAATCGCTGCCCTCGCCGTTGGTGCTGGCCTCATATGGCTCATCTTCGCGCCGCAGCCGTCGGGTGAAGGGCCGAGCATCGAGCAGACCCCAGTTCCTGCCACCGACTGGGGCAGCCCTCCAAGCCCTGAAGAGCAGCGTCGCCTTGATGCGATCGCGTCAGGGGTCTCGCCCGACAACCCCGACATTCTCTACCTGCCAACCCCTCTTGTTGCCACCTATGCAGACCTGCAGATACATTCGCCCATCTGTGTTACGCAGATCACCGAGGTCGAGTATCATCAGGCTTCCTACGACTGGGCGCTCCAGCTCAATCCGCTCCTTACCCTCGTGGATGCTGAGACGGTCATGGAAAACCACGGCACGCACCATGTGGCAGCCGACGAACAGCCTGTCGGCGATAACCCGATGATTGGCGAAGCGGTCAGTACCTGGCGTCTCGATTCGGAGGGTCCCGAGCTCTCAGCGGTCGATGTTGGCGCTGCGGCAGGAACCACCGTCTACGCACCCGCTACCGGCACGGTTGTCAGGATACGCGAATATGTGCTCTTTGAGCAGATCGACGACTATGAGCTCCATATCCAAATCAACGGACATCCTGAGTGGGATATCATTGTCTTGCATATCGATAATCTGGTGGTCCAAGAGGGCGATAAGGTCATCGGCGGCGTGACACCTATCGCTCAGGTGCGCAACATCGGCGATATCATCGACAACAACCTCTCCAACTTCACCATCCCCGGCGAAACGGGCAACCACGCGCACGTGCAGGTCAACGACGCGCGAGCCGAGGGCTACAGGGGGCTCGAAGGCGCGATTGACATCCCCGCCACCAAATTCACCGATAAGCTCATTCCTGCGAGCTCTTGAACAACTCTCCGATGGAGCCAACCGCTGAGGCAAGACCCTGCATCTCCAGCGGCATGAATATCTTTGTCGCGCTGCCATTTGCGATATGCTGCAGCGTCTCAAGGTAGCGAATCTGGACAAGATCGGGCGTGGGACCGCCCTCGTGGATCGCACCATAGACGTTCTTGATGCCCTGCGCCTCGCCGTCGGCGATGAGTATCCTCTGTTGCCGTTCGGCCTCAGCGATCTCCTTGATGGCGGTCGCCTTGCCTTCGGCCTCCAGAATGGCGCTTTGCTTGGTGCCTTCGGCACGTGCGATGGCGGCGGCTCGGTCTCCCTCGGCCTCAAGAATCATCGCACGACGGTCGCGTTCGGCCTTCATCTGGCGGTGCATGGCCTGAGTCACATCGGCGGGCGGCTCAATGCGCTGCAACTCGACACGCACGACGCGGACACCCCACTTATCGGTCGCCTCATCAAGGATGTTACGCAGGGTGATGTTGATCTTCTCACGGCTTGTCAGCGATTCATCAAGCTGCATCTCGCCGATGACGTTACGCAGGTTGGTCTGTGCCAGCTTCGTTGCGGCCAGATAGAAGTTCGTGACGTTGTAGATGAGCTTGAAGGGATCGGTTGCCTCGTAGTAGACCACCGCGTCGACGGTTACCGCGACGTTGTCCTTCGTGATGACCTCCTGCGGCGGCACGTCTACGACGTTTTCACGCATGTCAACCTTGGTCACGCGGTCGAGGAAGGGAATGAGCAGATGCAACCCTGGCTCCCAGACCCGCTGGAACTTACCGAGTCGCTCAACCACGCCCTTCTCATATGGGCGAATGATGCGCACCGCTCGCGCGGCGAAGATGAGTATAACGATGATGATGATGACGCCAAGCAGCGCTCCGCCGGTCAGAATGTCCAAACCACTTCCAGTGTTCATGCTGTCTGCCTCTCTATCTCGTCACTGTAGTAAGCGCGAAGTCTGTGACCCCGCAATCCTCGTCCACAACCTTCACAGGCCCTACTCGCGCATGCATGTGCAACCTGTACTCACGATAGACAAAAGGACCGTCCCCCTGTCTACCCCTGTCTATGTCCCCCTGTCTGCGCAACCCGCCTTCATACACGCACTCTCGCACGTTCAGACGCCCTCCACGATCAGGTGCACGCCATCTACACCGGTCACACGAACCAGAGCGCCTACCGCAAGAACCCGACCGTCCACAAGGGTAACATTCCAGACTTCGCGAGCGATTCGAGCGCGCTGCTCGCCCGAGGGAGCGTCGCCCTCGATGATCTCGCCGGTCATACCGATGAGCCGATCGACCCCACTTCGCTCCGGGCGATTTACGGAGATCTTTCGAGCGAAGGGGCGCAGTGCGATCAGAGTAATGACGGAGATCACGATGAATAACAACCATTGCAGCCATAGAGGCGCCAAAAGCAAGGCGCAGATAGCAGAGACGGTTGCGCCGATGGCAAAGGGCAGCAGGAAGAAAGAGGTCGTAAGCATTTCGCATACGTAAAGCGCTGCTGCCAGTACGACCCATATCCAAAACCAGGGAAGGATAAACATGTGTGGCGACCCTTCTGACGTTTTTGTGCTTTCAGCACATCTTCAGCGACCTCGTAGCGTATTATCACCAAGGATGCAGCATATATTAGATATACTATCATGTTCCAGGTGATGAGGGAGAAGACAGTGCGCACTATCATTGAACAACTTGTTGAGTCGGCCCTCGCTTCCGCCGTAGAGGCGGGCGAACTGGCCCTCGTTTATACACCAGAACCGGCGGTTGAGCGCCCGCGCGATGCCACGCATGGCGACTGGGCGACGACGATCGCTCTGCGCCTCGCAAAGGAACTGGGGCGCAAGCCCCGCGAGATCGCCGAGATCATCGCGCGGCACATCGAACGTGACAAGCGAATCGCGGCTGTGGAAGTCGCCGGTCCCGGTTTCATCAACCTGCGTCTGTCGCCCGCAGCGCTCCAGCAGGTCATCCGCGATGCCTACGAGCAGGCCAGTGATTTTGCTCGCGTGGATATCGGAGCGGGCCAGAAGGTCAACGTCGAGTTTGTCTCCGCCAACCCTACCGGCCCGATGCATGTTGGGCACGGGCGCTGGGCGGTGCTTGGCAACGCGCTCGGCAAGGTGCTTGAGCACGCTGGCTGGCAGGTCACGCGCGAGTTTTATATCAACGATGCCGGGGTTCAGATGGAGGTCTTCGGCGCTTCGGTCCTGCTGCGCTATCAGGAGCTGTGCGGTGAGCGGATCGACATCCCCGAGGCCTTCTATGGCGGCTCCTATGTCATCGACATCGCTCAACACATTCTCGATGAGGAGGGCGAGGTCTGGATGGACGTCCCCGACGCCGCCGATTCCGACACCGCCGTCCATGGCTCCGCCGATCCCGACACCGACGTCTCTGACACCGTCGTCCCCGACGTCGCCGCTCCCGACGCCGCAGTCCCTGACACCGCCGCTCCCGACGTCCTCGCCGTCCCCGACGCCCGTACTCGTCTGGAGCATTTCCGCGAGCGCGGATACCAGCTGATGCTGGAGCAGATGCAATCATTATGCAATCAAATTGGTGTCAGTTTTGATGTCTGGTTCTCCGAGCGCTC
>JAIRXA010000198.1 GCA_031268525.1 Coriobacteriales bacterium
GCGCACCGAATGCGCATGACGCACGATTGGAGCAGCCATGTTCTATCAACAGACGGTCCTCGATAACGGAGTGACGGTCATCTCTGAGCGCATGGATGGTGTGCGCTCGATCTCCGTCGGAGTCTGGTTCCGCATCGGCTCCCGAGATGAGATGGATGCCGAAAGTGGGATTTCGCACTTCATGGAACACATGATGTTCAAGGGCACCTCAAAGCGCGACGCCCTTGCCATCGCACAGGATTTCGAGTCGCTCGGGGCCGAGCAAAACGCCTTTACCTCAAAGGAGTTCACCTGCTATTTCTCGCGAGTCGTCGACGAGCGTCTGCCTGAGGTCTTCGCTATTCTGGGTGATATGGTGACCGATTCGCTCTTTGGCAGTGAGGAGATCACTTCGGAGAGAGAAGTCGTCATCGAGGAGATCGCACGCAGCGAGGATACACCGGAAGATTACATTTTCGATCTCTTTACCGAGGCGAGTTTTCCTGCGCACCCACTCGGGCGGCCGATCATCGGTACCCGTACGATTGTCGGGGGCTTCACGCACGACGATTGCATCAGCTACCGCAACCGTCACTACCATGCGGGTAATTGCGTCGTTGTCGCCAGCGGCAGTGTCGACCACAAACAATTGATTGCATTATGCAATCAATACCTCTCTGATATGCCAAAGGGAAAACGAGCCGTACGCGATATCGTGCCTGCACAGCCTCGCCCTCGCTTCAAGCTGATGCAGAAGGAAACCGAGCAGGCTCATCTCATCTACGGTATGCCCGGCATCGCGATAGGAGATGAGGATCGTTTCGCTTCCTCGGTTCTCGATACGGCTCTCGGCGGCGGCATGTCCTCGCGCCTTTTTCAGGAGATACGCGAGAAACGTGGTCTGGCCTATGCGGTATTTTCGACGACGATGCCCTATATCGGTGGGGGGCAGTTTGCCGTCTATGTTGGTACACGCCCCGCGAACATCGAGGAAGCCGTACAGATCATTCAGACAGAGCTTGCCAGGATGCTCACCGATGGACTTGATGCCGACGAATTGGAACGCATTCGCAACTACGTCATCGGCCACCTGGTGCTTGGCAGCGAGTCGACCTCCTCGCGGATGCTGCGTCTGGGCAAATCGGCGATCGCCGAGCAGGAGCTGCTTTCGCTCGATGAGATCATAGAGCGCTATCGCGCGGTCACCTTCGCGGATGTCGAGCGGGTTGCTCAGCGCGTCCTCACACAGACACCCACCGTGGCTCTCATTTCGCCACGTGCAATCGACGAGGTCGAGAAAAGCCTCACGGCCATTCTGGAGCCCCAATGATCAGGGTTTTGGTCTGTGGATTTCGGGGGCGCATGGGCATACAGGTCGTCCGTGCCATCGCTGCTGCCGAGGACATGGAGCTGGTTGCGGGCTTTGATCCACTGGCAGGGGAGGGATCGGTCGAGTCCGATGGTGTCAGACTCGCACCCGCCTTTATAAGTCTGGCGCAGGCCATCGAGGATACGCATCCCGATGTTCTCGTAGACTTCACTGCCCCAGGGGCTGTTGAGGCGACGATTCGCACCGCGCTTTCCTTTGGCCTTGATTGCGTGATCGGCACAACGGGACTTTCACGGGAACGCTATGAGGAGTTGGCGGCAGATGCGCCCGAAAACGTCACCCTGTTTCACGCGCCGAATTTCACGATCGGTGCAGTTTTGATGATGTCCTTTGCGAGAAAGGCTGCTGCCTTCTTTGAGGACGTGGAGGTCATCGAGTTCCATCACAATGGCAAGGCGGACGCGCCCAGTGGCACCGCTCTCACGACGGCGCGTGCCATAGCGGATGTCCGCGCTGAAGCAGGCCGTACGAGTGAGGCGCCGGGGGCAGAAACGGAGCTTGCCGATCGGAAGGGCGCACGCGGGACCTTTGTTGACGGCATTCCGGTGCATTCGGTACGCTCCAATGGATTCGTCGCTCATCAGGAGGTCATCCTGGGCTCGATGGGGGAGACTCTGACCATTCGCCACGATTCAATCGATCGAGCCTCCTACATGCCCGGCGTCCTGCTTGCGATACGTGCCGTGGGAAAACGCAGTGGCCTGATCATCGGGCTTAAGGAATTGATGGGGCTTTAAGATATGGCGCCCGTCGTTGTCATGAAGTTCGGAGGCACCTCGGTTGCAACCGAAGAGGGCCGTCAGCATATTGCTCGAAAGGTATCCGATGAGCTCTCGCACGGCAAGCGAGTCGTTCTCGTTGTCTCGGCGATGGGCCGTGCGGGAGCACCCTATGCGACCGATACCCTGCTCGGCCTTGTCAGCAGAGAACACGTCAGCGCCCATGAGCTCGATATCCTGATGAGTACCGGCGAGATCATCTCGGCCGTTGTCGTTTCGCATGAACTGAATCGGCGCGGTATCGCTGCACGCGCCCTAACGGGAGCCGATGCGGGCATCCTTACCGATGGACACGATGGACAGGCAGCTATCATCGGTGTCGATACCCGTCACCTCCATGCCCTGCTTGAAGCAGGCGAGGTGGCCGTCGTTGCGGGTTTTCAGGGGATGGATGCCGAAGGCTTACTCAAAACCTTGGGACGTGGTGGATCCGATACGAGTGCCTGCGCTCTTGCGGTTGCGCTCGGAGCCGAACGCGTCGATATCTCTACCGATGTCGATGGCGTCTACACTGCCGATCCGCGCCTCGTTGAGGACGCGCAGGTACTCGCGCGCATCACCGCCGAGGAACTCTACCAGATGGCCAGCCATGGCTCAAAGGTTGTACACGAGCCTGCGGCACAGCTCGCCCTTGGCAGTGGCGTCACGATGCGTGTGGTCAATACCTTCAGTGATGCACCGGGAACCGAGGTGGTTTCTCTGGAGCGGTATCGACCCGATGCGGTGGCAACCGCCGTCAGCACCGTACGTGACATGAGCCGCCTGCGTCTGCGTCTGCCCTACGTCAAAGACGATGTTCAGGCGCACATGGCGGCTCAGACAAACGTTTATCGGGCTCTTGCCTGTGCGGGTATCTCAATCGACATGTTCACCCCGATGAATGATCGTGTGGTTTTCTCCATCGCCTCAGCGGATACCGAACATGCGATTGCTGCGCTCAAGCCCCTGGGACTCGATCTGGCATGTCGACCACATCTGGGAAAGCTTACGCTCATTGGGGCCGGAATGCATGGCGTTCCCGGCGTAATGGCCCAAGTTGCCGATTGCCTTGCGGCCAGGGGAATCGATATTCTTCAGGTTGCTGATTCGCACGCAACGATCTCCCTGCTCGTCGATGAGGGGTGTCTCGACGATGCCGCCCGGGCGCTTCATGCTGCGTTCGGGTTGGCAGACATGGCAAAGCGGCGCTAAAGCTGCTACATTGTATGGAGGGAAAGCACGAAGACCTCTTCACTGAAAGGAGCGGGGCCATGTCACGCACACCGACATTCGGACGCTTCATACCGGCGATGATAACGCCCTTTACGCCCGACCTCGATCTGGATCTCAAGCGTGCGCAGGAACTTGCCACACGTTTGGTAAACAAGGGTTCCGACGCGCTGATCATCAGCGGAACGACCGGCGAGTCGCCCACGGTTTTCTATCCGCAGAAGATCAGGCTCTTTGAGGCGGTCATCGAGGCAGTTGGTCGCGAGGTTCCCGTTATCGCAAATGTGGGGGATAACTGCACCGCGGATTCGGTCGACTTTGCTCGCGAGGTCGTACGATTGGGTGTTGATGGCATCATGCTCGTCGTGCCCTATTACAACAAACCTCCCCAGGAGGGCCTCTATCGACATTTTCGCAGTATCGCCGAGGCCGCCGGTGTACCAACCATCCTCTACAACATCCCCGGACGTTGTGTTATCAACATGGAGGCCTCGACAACTCTACGCCTGGCTCATGATGTCGAAAACATCATTGCCATCAAGGAGGCAAGCGGACGCTTCGAACAGATCAGCGAGATTGTTGCGGATGCGCCGGAGGGTTTTGTCGTCTATTCGGGCGACGACGAACAGACCCTGCCACTCATGGAACTGGGCGGATACGGCGTCATATCGACCATTGGCAATCTTGCTCCTGAGCGCATGAACGCAATCGTGAAGGCAATGGCCGTCGGCGACCACACGCGAGCGCTTGCCACCCATCTGAAGCTCCAACCCCTGATGAAGGAACTTTTCGTAACCGCCAATCCAATCATGCTGAAAGCAGCAATGCGTCTGATCGGCTTTGATTGCGGCGGCGTGCGGCTGCCCCTGATCGACGCGACTGACGAGCAGATCGCCGAACTTGAAGAAGTAATGCACGCAACAGGCGTGCTGTAGGACCTAAGAAGCGATTCCTGCCAGGAGTCGCACCATAAACCAGAGATACGGAGGTGCTCCTTGGACAGGAGGACATCGAGTAGACATGCGGTTGCGCCAACCGAGAAAAACAAGGCGCTCAACGAACAGAAGAACACACGCAACCCGCGGCGTGCATCCAACAGACCCAACAAACCGAACAAGCCAGTCAGGCGTGACGATCAGAATAACACCCACAGACGTTCGGATAAGCTACGCATCATTCCGCTTGGTGGCTTGGATGGCATCGGCAAGAATATGACCGTGTTTGAGTATGGCGAGGATATGATCGTCGTCGACGCGGGCCTGATGTTTCCCGATGACGACCATCCCGGCGTCGATTTGATCCTGCCGGATTACACCTATCTGCTGGAGAACTCGGCTCGTCTACGCGCAATCATCATCACACACGGCCATGAGGATCACACCGGCGCCTTACCCTACCTGCTCAAGGACCTCGATCGCAGCAACGTACCGATCATGGGAACAAAACTGACCTTGGGCTTCATTGAGGGAAAATTCGAAGAGCATCGTATCAAGAATCCACACTATCGCGAGATTGCGGCAGGCGACCACATCGCCATCGGTGCCTTCACCTGCGATTTCTTCAGCGTGAATCACTCGATACCGGCAGCCCTCGGCGTTTTCATTCGTACTCCCGCGGGCACCGTTCTGCATACCGGAGACTTCAAGCTCGATCAGACGCCGATTGATGGAGTTCTCACCGATTATGCGGCAATCAGCCGCTTTGCGAAGGTCGGTGTCGATCTGCTGATGTCGGATTCCACCAACGCGGTGAACAAGGAATTCACAAAATCTGAGGCAGAGGTGGGCCACGCTCTTCGCCAGATCATCTCAAGTGCACGACAGCGGGCCATCGTCGCATCCTTTTCCAGCCATATCCATCGCATTCAACAGGTTTGCGACGCCGCGAAGGCGGCGAATCGCAAGGTTGCGGTCACGGGTCGCTCAATGCTTACCAATACACGCATCGCCCGAGAACTCGGTTACCTGAAAGTCGAGGAGAAAGACATCGTCGATGCCTATACGGCCAAGGATATTCCTGCCGATCAGGTGGTCATTCTCTGTACCGGTTCGCAGGGAGAGCCACTTTCTGCGCTTGCTCGTATGGCCAACAGCGAGCATCGAACCGTTGAGATCGAGGAGGGCGATACGGTCATCATCTCGGCAACACCGGTTCCCGGCAACGAAAAGGCCGTGACCCGCGTCATAAACGCATTGTCCAAAATCGGAGCGGACGTCTATGACAAGAAGCGAGCCTTGGTCCATGTCTCAGGTCATGCGGGCTCAGAGGAGCTTAAACTCATGCTCGCTCTCGCCCAGCCGAAGTATTTCATGCCCATACACGGCGAAGCACAGCATCTGCGCGCCCATGCCCGCCTTGCCCGAGAGGTTGGTATTCCTGCCGCAAACATCTTCGTCATCGAAAACGGTGACACGCTTCAGCTTGAAGAGGGGATTATCACGCGGGGCGAGTCCGTTGACAGCGGAGTTGTCTACGTCGATGGACTGTCGGTTGGTGATTTGTCGGCTGTCGTCCTCAAGGATCGCCAAACCCTGTCCAGCGACGGGATCGTCACCATCGTTTGCCTTATGCGCCATGATTCCAAGGCGGCCGTCAAGCCGGAGGTCATCATGCGCGGTGTCAGTGGCGGGGATGACCCCAGTTTGATCGGCGAACTCGCTGCTCTTGTGGAGCAGACGACGACGAAGTTTGCAAGCGAACACGGCAAGAATCCAAATATCCTGAAACGGGCGCTACGGGAGACGATCTCGGGAGCGTTGTGGGAACGCACACGACGTCGTCCGATGGTCATTCCCATCATCATGGATGTGTGAGGCATTGGTCCCATGAATCCTCATCTCATGGAGAATGTGCGTGATTGTGCCGTCCAGCAAAGATAGAAGGACCCTATGAAAGCAGTTCCAACATACGAACAGGCGTTCGATATCCTCAAAAAGTACAACTCTGACGATTTTCATCTGCGTCATGCACGAATCGTCTCCGGAGTGATGCGTTCCTTTGCGCAAACCTTTGATCCCGGCAGAGAAGATTTCTGGGAAGTCGTCGGGCTACTCCATGATGTTGACTTTGAGCACTATCCCGAGGAGCACTGTGTGCGCGGCGAACAGCTCCTGGCCGATGAAGGCGTTGATGACAGTGTCGTATCGGCTGCGATGAGCCATGGCTGGGGACTTTCGGGCACGAAGCATGAGCCACGGCTTCTCATGGAGAAAATACTGTTTGCAACGGATGAGTTAAGCGGCCTGATCGGTGCCGTTGCCATCATGCGGCCTTCACGAAGCCTGAGCGATCTTGGTTTGAAGTCGGTCAGGAAGAAATACCGGCAGCCGTCCTTTGCCGCCGGTTGTTCTCGTGAAGTCATTGCGCAGGGAGCTGACATGCTTGCGTGGACGCTTGACGAGCTCATCGAGCGCACCCTGGAAGCCATGCGCACAATTCCTGAAATAGATGATCTGATCTAGATTCATCAGGTTCATCGCTTTGTACAACCGAGAGACTTCCCGTCTTCCAGGAATTTCCATAAAAGTCTGATAATATATATTATGTTAAGTAATGGAAGTTTCAGGAAATGGCAGGGCTCTACGTGAAAGCATCCTCCGTCAGGACGGAATCTGGAGCAGGCAAAAGAACCCTCCTCCTGTCACGGAGACGGAAGAACAGTCCTTCTGTCTGGCCTGCGAACCCTGTGTTCGTCTGTGTGGGCGGACATTCAACATCACAGTCCGCCCACACTCTCAGAGTCTGCCGCAGAATCAGTGAGATTCCTGTTGGTTTCTACGTCGACGCAAGAAGACTAGCGTGCCGCCCGTTGCGAGGACTGCTGCGACTGACAGGGCGATGAGCATCACCCACGGAAAGCCTGAAGGCTCAGGTGCTTCTCCGCCTTCTGTCTGTGTGCCCTGTTGAGCAGATGGACCCTGCGTCGTTGGAGTCTCTGGTTCGTTGATGACCTGAGCGTTTTCCTTGTCGTTTGCGCCTGTGGCTGCGTTTGCAACGTCGTTATTCATATTCGTACCTGTGGCATTGTTGTTTTCGGTATCTGTGCCGTTGGCTGGGTTGTTTCCTGCGCTGTTGCCTGCATTGCCACCATCGTTACCGCCGGTGTTACCGCCGGTGTTGTCGTTGCCACCGCCATCCTCATACATCGCCTCAAGCGTGGCGTTGGCAGAGGCCATCGTGAAGGTCGTCTCAAAGGCGGTGGCATCGGCGATGGTGCCACTTCCGACAAGTACCCACCTGTCAAAGACCTTGCCCGAAGGGGGTGTGCCTGCAGAAACGGGAACGACCGTAC
>JAIRXA010000027.1 GCA_031268525.1 Coriobacteriales bacterium
TGTATCGACATCGTCGATCCGGGCACGCCCTTCTCGGCGGCGCTCTATCAACGGGAGGCTCGCACACACATCGAACGGCTGCTTGCTGCAGGCAGGACTCCGGTGTTGGTGGGTGGTACCGGCCTCTACGTGCGAGCCGCGCTTGATCCCTTTGACTTGGATGAGGGCGGCGACGGCGAGGGCGGTGGGCGTGATGGTGGCGATGTCGTGGATGAGGGCGACGGTGTCGTGAATGAGGGCGTTGGCGATGTCGTGGATGAGGACGACAACGGTACGGCCGTCAACAATGGTAAGGCCAACGATAACGGTAAGGCTGGCGGCGACGGTAAGGCCAACGACGACGGTAAGGCTGGCGGCGGCGATGTCGACAGGGCCTATGATCTGCGCCAAGCCCTCCATGCTCAGGCCGATGAGCTTGGTCGCGAGGCCTTTCACGCATTGCTCGCCGCACGGGACCCCCAAAGCGCCGAGCTCATTCACCCTCACAACACGCGGCGAGTGGTACGAGCCTTCGAGCTTTTGGAGCAGGGTACGACCTATGCCGAGCAGCACGCGGGTTTTGGATGTTATGAGGCGATCTATCCGACGCGTTTTATCGGCATCAGTGTCGCGCCCGAAGTGCTTTGTGAGGTCATCGAGCGGCGTGTGGACGCGATGATGGCGACGGGCCTGCTCGATGAGGTTCGTGGTCTGCTTGCACAGGGTTGGCGCGAGGCGCTCACTGCCCAGCAGGCCATCGGCTACAAGGAGCTCCTGCCCGTGCTCGACGGCCTGCGCTCTCTCGAGGATGCCCTTGCCGAAATCAAGCAGTCAACACGTCGCTATGCAAAGCGTCAGCGCACCTGGTTTCGCCGCGATCCTCGTATCCACTGGATCGACGCGACCGAGGAGCATCGCGCTCTGCTCGCCGACCGGCTTGATCGCGCCGGTTTTATTGCGTGCCTACACGCAAAGGCCCGGCAACTGCTACCATAGACACCATGAAAACCTACTTCACCAAAATGCATGGTACGGGCAATGACTTCATCCTGTTTGACGATCTCTCCGCCGATATCAGTCTGACGCCCGAGCAGGTTCGAGCGCTCTGTGACCGGCATTTCGGCATCGGCGCCGATGGCGTGATCTGTGTCCGGCCACCTGTCAACCCGGGGTCGGTCGCCTACATGCACTATATCAATGCCGACGGATCGCTTGCCCAGATGTGCGGCAACGGTGTGCGTTGCTTCGCAAAATGGCTGGTTGATCGTGGTTTTGTTGAGGTAACGGAAGCCTCCGTGATCTCAACGATCGACGGCAGCCCGGTGCGAAGCGGGCATTTTGTCGCCGACACTCTGGCGGGCAAGCGCCCCCTTACCTTTGAGGTGGACGAGGACGGGCGCCTCACGCGTGTAAGCGTGGATATGGGCGAGCCACTCTTTGTTCCCGAGTTGATCCCAAGCACGCTTACGGCCAACGCCCTTGTTTCGCTATCGGCCGAAGGCCTTGTCAAGACCCTCGATGGGGATGTCGGCCCCGGCAACAGGGATGTCGAGGCCCTCGACGAGGATGTCGACCTCCCCGATGGGAGCGACCCCCCCGATGGGAGCGGCTTCTCCGATGGGAGCGGCTTTTCCGAGGATGTCTCTACACCCGCGATCCTTGAAACCGCACTGTCTACCACGCTGGGAGATGCGCGTTTTACCTGCGTGAACATGGGAAATCCCCATGCCGTGACCTTTGACGCGGCGGTCTGGGAGCTTTCTGACGTTGCCTTTGCCGCGCTCGGCGCGCCTTTGGAGAGCGATACCGCGCGTTTTCCCGAAAAGTGCAACATCGAGTTCGCCGAACTGCTCAATCCCGCGGCTGAACCCGACGCCGCCGATATGCGAATGCGCGTCTATGAGCGTGGGGTGGGAGAGACCCTTGCCTGTGGCACCGGCACCTGTGCGACCGCTCTTGCCGCTGCGCTGACGCAGCGGAGCGGACGCGTCGTGAATGTGCGGCTGCGCGGCGGTCTGCTCCGCATCGAGTGGCGCGCGGACAATCACGTACTGCTCACCGGTCCGGCCACCACCGTCTACGAGGGGACGATCGACCTATGACACCGCCGCATCCCGCCCGCAATCTCGACAATCTGCCGCCCTATCTCTTCGCGCAGATCGACGCAAAGCGCGACGCCTTACGCGAGCAGGGCATCGAGGTCATCTCGCTGGGCATCGGCGATCCCGATCTGCCAACGCCAACTCACATCGTCGATACGATGGCCGCAGCGATTCGCAATCCGGCCAACCATCGTTATCCCGATTACGCCGGTTCGCTGGCCTTTCGCACGGCTGTTGCCGACTGGATGCACACACGCTTTGGCGTTCGGGTCGATCCGCGCACAGAGACGCTGGCATTGATTGGCAGCAAGGAGGGAATCGCCCATCTCCACACCGCTTTTGTAAACCCCGGCGACTACGTGTTGGCTCCAAGCATCGGCTACCCCGTGTACAGTGGGGGAGCGACCCTGATGCACGCCAATACGTATTTCCTGCGGATGCGAGCCGAGACTGGCTGGCTGGCCGAGTTCGACGACGGCCCCGGGGGCATTCCTGCCGAGGTGCTTGAACGGGCACGCATCCTGTTCATCGGCTATCCCAACAACCCCACGGGCGCGATTGCTCCGCCGGAGTACTTCGACGAGGCGATCGCCTTTTGCAAGCGCCATGACCTGCTGCTCGTACACGACAATGCCTACTGCGAGATTGGTTTTGATGGGTATCGTGCGCCCTCTGTTCTTGAGCGCCCCGGTGCCAAAGAGGTCGCTCTTGAGATGTTTTCGCTCTCAAAGGCCTACAACATGACCGGCTGGCGTATTGGCTTTGCCGTTGGCAATCCACTGGCGATCAAGGCGCTTGGCACGGTGAAGAACAACCTCGATTCGGGGCAGTTTACCGCCATTCAGGACGCCGCGATCCTTGCCCTGAGCGGGCCTCAGGACTGCATCACCTCGATGTGTGATCTCTACCAACATCGTCGCGACCTCGTATTGGACGCGCTGGCGGCGATCGGCATCGTCTGCGAGGCCCCACGGGCCACGATCTATGTCTGGGCGCAGGTGCCCGCTGGTTTTACCAGTGCAGAATTTACGGAGAAATTGCTGACGGAGGCGCATGTCATCGTCACACCGGGCAGCGGTTATGGTCCCGATGGCGAGGGCTGGATTCGCATCTCGCTGACCACCCCCGACGAGCAGCTGCTTGAGGCGGTCCGTCGCATCAAAGGCATGCTCGCCTGATCTCATCTGCTGCGAGCAAACCTCCCTTGTGAGGCAGTGATCGAAATCCCCCTATCATGAACGGCGCTCCCGAGGAAGAACATCCCTACGAAGGACGCCTTGCCTCAGCCTGCCCGCCCGTAGGCAGACCTACAGGTTCCGCCAGGCGTAGGGGCGGGCTTTGCCCGTAGGCAGACCCACAGGTTCCGCCAGGCGTAGGGGCGGGCTTTGACCGTAGGCAGACCCACAGGTTCCGCCAGGCGTAGGGGCGGGCTTTGACCGCCCGGTGAGTACGGAAATCCTCTCTATCCACGCGGGCGGTCAGAGCCCGCCCCTACGGGTTTGCCCAATGTCGTTAACTTAAGGATGCCTCATCCCGTCATTGCGGGCTTGACCCGCAATCTCTGCAGGAAATGAGCGAAGAGATTGCGGCTTTCGTCGCAATGACACCCTTAAGTTAATGACATTGCGGGTTTGCCCCCACACACATCCCACGTATCCACGCGGGCGGTCAGAGCCCGCCCCTACGAACACATCCCCACAGGTCCGCCCCTGCACAGCACAGAAAGTGAACATACTTTTTGTGCCGTGCTCTTTCCTTGCCACACTTTTAACTTTTTCCTCGAAAATGGTCTTGCACTGTACGAGATTGACGTTGGTAGCGGGTTAGACAACTATAACTTCTATCGTCAAATGTAAATTGGCTGGTAGATAAACTGCTCCTGTGAGTAGCTCTTTGTGAAGACCTGCCTTTTGCCCCCTCAAATCGCTACTAACGTCAATCTCGTACACAAACTGCCTGATTTTCTGCAAAAGCAGGAAAACCCACAGGTTCCGCCAGGCGTAGGGGCGGGCTTTGACCGCCCGGTGAGTACGGAAATCCTCTCTATCCACGCGGGCGGTCAGAGCCCGCCCCTACGGGTTTGCCCCCACACACATCTCACATACCCACCGGGCGGTCGAAGCCCGCCCCTACGAAGACGTCTCGGCACACATCCCACGTATCCACGCGGGCGGTCAAAAGCCCGCCCCTCAGGCGAACGCATGGTTGTTAAAGCCCGCTCCCTCGGGTACATCCCCACAGAGGGCAGCTATTTCTTGTCTACCTGCTTTACAGGGTGCGGATGATGCCACGGATGTCGCGGTATTGGCGGAGGCGATGGAGAAAGCCGGACAGGTTGCGGCCTGTGGCGCGATGACGCATCTCGACAGGCACCTCCACTACGCGCAGTCCTGCCTGCAGGGCACGTACGGTGAGTGCTACCTCGACCCCATAACCCGAGGCAAAGGGCAAACAATTAGCCAGGCACGCGGCATTCAGGCAACGCTGGCCGCTCAACGGCGCCTGTGCGTCGAAGCCACCGCCACGCTCAGCAATCGCCTTGTGTGCCAGGCGTTTGACGAAGCCGAAACCGGCTTTGTGCGTGGGCGAAGGCAAACGCCCGACGGTCATGTCGGCCTCGTCGTTCAAGACGGGAGCCAGTAGACAAGCGGCGTCGCTGGCAGTCTCGCCGAGGTCGGCGTCGAGCAGCAAAATCTTCTCCTCGAATCTGGCGGACAGACCCAGGGCGGCTGCTCCTCGATTGAGTGCCGCTCCCTTGCCGCCATTGCGAGGAGTCCGTATGACCTCGGCGCCGGCCTGCTCTGCTTTCGTGGCGGTGTCGTCGCTTGAGCCGTCGTCGACGACGAGCACGCGTGTCACCTCTGGCAGCGTCAGCACTGCGGCGACGGTCTCCTCAATGATGTCGGCCTCGTTATAGGCGGGGATCAAGGCTATGGCCGTCATCGATCCTCCCCGGTTTTGTCTGCGCGCGTCTCGGTGGGCTTGCCCGACTCTGCGCCCTTGCCCAGTCCTTCGTCCTCTCTCCGGGCCTCAGGCTTGTTGGCTTCGTTGCCCTTGTCTGTATCCTTGGCCGTGCCTTTACTCGCACTCTCGCCCCGGCCTCCGCCGCCGCTCACCCGCTCGCCTTCACTCGCACTCTCGTCCCGGCCTTCGATCGCACTCCCAGCCCGCCCTTCATCTTCATGTTTGCGAATGCGCCGCACCACCACACCCATGATGTCGTTGACAAGTGCGACTTCAGGCACCTTAAAGAGGCGGCAGAGCAGATAGAAGACGCTCAGCGAGAACAACCCACAAGACACGATCATTGTAAGCGAGATGGCGATGGTCTGGTCATAGCTGCCAAAGGCGATGACGAAGGGAATGGCGACAGCAAGCAGGGCGGCTACAACGATCTTCAGGCCGTCGACGATGATGCCGCGCAGCCCGAAGGAGCCGATATGACGCCGGAGCATGATGGACATGACGACCGTCAATCCAGAGTAGGTAATGAGGTCGGCGATGGGGATGCCGACGAGTCCCAGACCAGCCCAGTTGCCGAATCCCGTGGTCAGAGTGGCGTAGAGGGAAGCCTGCACCACGCGGCCACAGGCATCAACGATGATGAAGCGGCTGAGGTCACGCAGCGATGAGAAAGCCCTGTAGATGAACATATAGACTGCGTAGAAAGGCAGCGCCAGACACCAGCAGGCAAGCACACGAGCAACGGTGAGCACATCCTCATAGTTGAACTGCCCCGCGTGGTAGAGGCCTGCGAGCTGGTTGGACAGCGTGAAGAGGATGAGCGCCAAGGGAATGATCATGAAGATGGTGGTACGCATTCCAAGACGCACGTTGCTGCGAAAGCGTGGCCAGTTGCCAGCCGCCGATGCCTCGCTCATCTCGGTATAGAGTGCGGTGGACAGCGCGACCCCCAGTACGCCATAGGGCAGTGCGAACCACAGCCAGGCATAAGCAATGGTTGCTGGACCCTGTGCAGTCACATTGAGGGCGAAGGCGTTTTGGACGCTGACGACGATGAGGTTCAGCACGATGAAGATCGTTGCTGGCAGTGCCATGCGGAGGGTGTCTTTGAGCGCGGGGTCGTGCAGGTCAATCTTGAAACGCAGCCTGATCTTGAGTTTGAGAAGTGCGGGTATCTGCACGGCGAACATCGCGATGACGCCCAGGGTCGTTCCGATGCCGAGCCAGACCATTCCGCCACTCCAGTTCATGGAGGCAACGAGTGGGTAGCCAAAGAAGGTGATGATGACGCAGATGTTGTTGAAGACGGGGCCAAATGCGGGCCACAGAAAACTGCGATGTGCGTTGAGCAGCCCGGAGATGATTGAGCCAACGCCGTAGAAGACCATCTGAATGGCGAAGAAGCGGAAGAAGAAGACGGCGGTTTGAGCGGTCTGCGTCTGGGTCATGAAGGTCTGCGTGAAGATGACCTGCGGCGCGAAGATGGTGGCGAGCAGGGCGACCGAGCCGAGTACGACGATGCCGATAGACAAGAGATTCGAGGCATAGTTGCTCGCGCCTTCGCGCCCGCGCTTCTCCAATTGTGCTAAATATAATGGCAAAAATGCGGTGGTGAGCACACCGCCCGCGACAAGCTCATAGAGCATGTTCGGCAGATTGTTTGCCACGCTGTAGGCGGAGGTGAGCATCGTGTTGCCGAGCGCGAAGGCCATCGCCCAGGTGCGCAGGAAGCCGGTTATGCGTGAGAGCATCGTCATGGTGGCCATGGTTGCCGTGGAACGTCGTACCGAAGGATGGGAGGGGCTGGTTTCTGTTTCGGTCTCGACAGGGCTTGACATGGCCCGCTCCTGTTCTTTGTCCACTCTCTGCTCCCGTCCCTTGTCCACCACGCCTTCCATGGGCGCGATGACGGCCAGTGTACGTCTCTGGAGTTCACCGAGGGTCAGAGGAGTTCCATCGGTCGCCAGCATGCGCAGGTGCCAGCTGTGCAGGTCGCAGACCAGCCAGACGAGCGCCGCAAGCGGATACAGAAGCAGTACGGCGGGGGTGAAGACACCGGAATCCTCCAGAAAGAAGGTGATCGCCGACATGACGAAGCACACCGAATAGACCGCGCTGAAAGCGGCATTGCGCTGCCAGAATTCGCGGTAGGATCCTGGCTTGAAGACCCGGATCACGAACAGGAGAACCACGACGAGCACCAGGAAGAAGATGGCGACGGCGGGCACATACTGCGAGATGGTCTGGCTGGAGACGCGCCAGACCCCATTGATGATATCGTGCACGAGCGTTGGGAATCCCTGCTGCATGGAGGGTATGACCCACTGCATGTGCGAGGCAGGGTTGAAGCTCACGTCAAGATACAGAGCGCCGAGAGCAAGCGCCGCCGCGAGCAGGATTGCTCCGACGATCAGCCACCAGCGTATTCTGTGTCCACTGAAGACCCACCAGGTAACGATGATTCCGAGTACCCCCCATGTCAGCGGCCCAAAACTGGCGCCGATGTTGGGGCTGCAGGCCACGACGAGAAGGGCAAGCGAGATTGCCGCATAGCCCCAGGTGCGAAAAGCCGGCATCCAACGTGCCTTGGGGAAGCGATTGATGAGCAGGCCCGAAAGGGTGATCCAGGAGCCAAAGAACACCGCGCACTGCTCGTTGCCCATACCATAGTAGCGCGACCCGATCGTGACCTCATAGGTCATATAGCCCGGCATGTCGAGAGGCCCACCGACAAGCTGCCCAAGGACGATGACACCGATACTCAGGGCAAATAATGCAATCAGCGAGTTTACCCAGCGACTGTAATAGCCTATGAGTAATACGATGAATGAGATTCCGGCAGTCCACAGGATACAGGAGAGGTACAGATCGTCCGGAGTGGGTGCTGCGGGCAGGAAGAGGAACATCAAAAAGGTTGCCGGGGGATAGGAAAGAACCACGAGGCAGAGGATGCGCACGATGGGGATGAGCAGTGCACGCAAGTCCTTCTTTTCGCGCCGACCAAGCACGAGCAGCAGGACTGCCATTGAGAACGTGACAAAGACGAAAATCAGGAAGGCGTGGCTGACGACTTCCTTGGTTTCGGTCATGACCTTGTTAAAACTTGCGAATGCGTCGACGGTCCTGCGACGTTCGTCGATGTTATCGCGCGTAGCCTCCGCCGTGATTCCGGGATCAGGCTCATTGACGGCAGACGTGCTGTTGCCGGGTGCATTGAGGTTGTTGATCAACGCGAGCACATCGCCCCCTGTAATCAGTCCGCTGCGCTGTGTGGTCGACGATGTGGCATAGCCGCTCAGATTGGCGCCGCGAATGATGCAGGGGTGCAGGTCTTCGGTGCCATCGCTGCCAGCAAGCGCCGGTGCCGAGGTGACGATGAAGACCCAGTTCACGGGAACGATGGCGCGTAGGATATTGATCTGCGCGTCGTAGAAGGCGATGCCGCGGCCCTTCTCAAGGCTCAGTATGGCGAGAGCAGGGTTACTTTCCAGTCTGCTTGCCAGCGAGAAGGGGGCGTTGATGTTTGCAAGTGCCCCATCGCCTATGAGATTGTACAGACCAGGGGTGTTTCGCGCGCTGATCATATTCCATTGCAGATTGGGTACCAACAGGATGAGAACGGGGTGGAGAGCATTCGCGGTATTGCCGAAGCCCTTGATGATCTCGGGTGCGGGGGTTCTCTCCCAGGCGGCTTCCCATATCTCTTCGGGAATGGGGGATGTGGAGTTGGGTGCAACGCCTTGGGCCGTGGCGGGCTCAACATCCTGAGCCGCAACATCCTGAGCCGCGGCGGGTGCAACGCCTTGGGCCGTGGCGGGCTCAACATCCTGAGCCGTGGCGGGCGCAACATCCTGAGCCGCAACATCCTGAGCCACGGCGGGCTCAGCGCCTCCCGACGTCCGGAGAGTTTGTGCCCAAGCGGCTTGCGGCGCAGTGGACACACCGCACAGCAGGCTGGTCAACAGGAGTATCAAAATGGCGTTTCGTAATCGAAGCATCACATAATGATACGGCATTTTGGCGATATGTTCTCCATTTGAGGCAACAATCCTGTAGTATGGGTGAGTACATCCGTAAAGTAACCCAAGGCGCACATCGAAAGGTTGTCTGCGTTTGTGGTAAGCCTTATCTCAGCCCTCGTTTTCTGTGTTGCCGTTCCCTTTGTGGTGATGGCTATGTTGGTACCCTCTCTCGCAGCCAAAGCTCCCAAACAGCCTAACTATCGTGAGGTAATGGTCTATAACGGCCTGGGCATCGTCTGGTTCGTCTGGCTCATTTCCTTTTGGGTAGGCGCACATCTGCTGGTGGCGCTGCGTATCGCCCAGCCCGCTTGGGTCAGTTATCTGGTACCCCTGTTCCCGCTGATTGCCGGCTCCTGCGCTTTTGGGTTGTTTGACGATTGGGTCGGCGGTAACGTCAAGGGCTTCAAGGGCCATCTGCGAGCGCTCATGCATGGGCAGCTGACAACCGGCGGACTGAAGTTTTTGGGGATCGGCCTCCTCTCCCTGTTTACCGCAGTCTCGCTCTATTTTGACGGTGGCTTGGTGAGTCTGCCCAAAGTTGTGCTCGTGACCTGCGTAATAGCACTGTTTGCAAACCTGATGAATCTCTTTGATCTGCGACCGGGGCGGGCGGGAAAGGTCTATCTGATGCTCCTGATCGTCGCTCTTGTATGCGTGGCGGTCTTTGGATTCGTGCGCCTCGGTGGCTGGGATATCGGAGCTTTGGCTCTGGCGGCTCTGGGACCGATTGCGGCAGTCTGGCGCTTCGATCTTGGAGAAAAGGGCATGATCGGGGATGCGGGCGCCAATTCCATGGGTGCCTTCCTCGGCTTTTTATTCGCGACTGCGCTACCCGTCTGGGCTCTGTGTGTGCTGACGGTGGCATTGTTTGCTATTAACCTATTAAGCGAGCGTGTGTCTTTTTCGGGCATCATCGCGCGGACTCCGATACTGGAGTGGTGGGACGAGCTGGGGCGTAGAGAGAAAAAGTAGGGGGCTTCGCCGTGTGTGGCACGCGTTCGTGTGTGACACAAATTCGTGCGTGGCGAGGTCGCATTGCGGTATCGAGGTCGCATTGAGGTCGTTTCGCGTGTGTTCGTGGCATGGTCGCATTGGGGTCACATCGCGTGTGCTCGTGTGGATAGGTGTGGGTGTTGGTGGTATCGGCGTAGGAGCAGCGTACTGAGAAAGGGTTACTGGACATGGCAAAGCACATTTTCGTAACGGGTGGAGTCGTATCGTCGCTGGGTAAGGGTATTACTGCGGCTTCGCTGGGTCGACTGCTCAAGGCGCGTGGTTATAAGGTGACGATGCAGAAGGTCGACCCCTATCTCAACGTTGACCCCGGTACGATGTCTCCCTTCCAGCACGGCGAGGTTTTCGTCACCGATGATGGCCACGAGGGTGATCTCGATCTGGGTCATTACGAACGCTTCATCGACGAAAGCCTGTCGCGTGAGAGCAACTTCACCGCTGGCTCCATCTATCAGTCGCTGATCGCGCGCGAGCGCCGGGGCGACTTTCTCGGCGGTACGGTGCAGGTCATCCCCCATATGACCAACGCCATCAAGGATCGTTTCACGCGCATTGCCGACCAGAGTTCAGCCGATATCGTCATCACCGAGATCGGCGGCACCATCGGCGACATTGAGTCGCTGCCCTTCATCGAGGCGGCGCGACAGTTCAAGATGTCCAAGCCTCTGGGCGACGTGGTGTTCATCCATGTGGCACTGGTGCCCTATATCGCGGCGGCTCACGAGGTCAAGACCAAACCGACCCAGCACTCGGTCAAGGAGTTGCGCTCAATCGGTGTTCAACCCGACTTCATCGTCTGTCGCTCAGATCACGAGATCCTTGACAAGGTGCGCGAAAAGATCGCCCTGTTCTGCGACGTACGCACAGAAAACGTCATCACCTGTATCGACGCGCCCAGCATCTATCAGGTGCCCTTAAACCTCCATGAACAGGACTTCGACAGCAAGGTGCTCAGCGTGCTCGGTCTGGAGGCGCCCGAGATCAACCTGAGCGCCTGGCGCGATTACAACGACAGGATGGGGCAGCTCAAAGGCGAGGTCTCCATCGCCATTGTCGGTAAATACGTCTCGCTGCCCGATGCCTATCTGTCAATCGCAGAGGCGCTTGGACACGCCGGGGTCTTTAATGGCTGTAAGGTTACCGTGCATCTGGTGGATGGCGAGACGCTGCGCGAAGACGGTGTGGAGCAGGTTCTGGCGCCGATGGACGGCATTCTGGTGCCCGGAGGCTTTGGTATCCGGGCCTTTGAAGGAAAGATCGCCGCGGTTAACTACGCACGCGAAAACAAGATACCCTTTCTGGGGATATGCCTCGGTTTGCATGCGGCGGTCTGTGAGTTTGCGCGCACGGTTGTGGGACTGCCCGGAGCCAACTCGGCGGAGTTCACCGATGAGGTTTTTGGTGGTATCGACTATCCGGTCATCGACCTGATGCCCGAGCAGGAGGATATCGATGATCTGGGCGGCACGATGCGTCTCGGTGCCTATCCCTGCAAAGTCGCCGAGGGAACCCGTGCGATGGAGGCCTACGGCGAGCCTGTCATCTATGAACGCCATCGTCATCGGTATGAGGTGAACAATGTCTACCGCGAGCGTCTGATCGAAGCGGGTCTGGTGGTCAGTGGGCTGTCACCCGACGGGCGCCTTGTGGAGATGATCGAGTTGCGCGACCATCCCTGGTTTGTGGCAAGTCAGGGACATCCGGAATTCAAGAGCCGTCCGACCCGTCCACATCCGCTCTTCTGTGGGCTGGTGCGCGCCGCCGTCAGCCATGCCGATAAAGACTGCCTGTAGGGGCGTCGGGCTCCACGCACAAAACTTCGACAAGGAAAGATGAGAACCCTCCATGAACGCTCAACGACTGCTCGAAACCTTCTGTGATCTGGTGCGCATCTCATCGCCGAGCAAAGAGGAAGCCGAGGTCGCCATCTGGTGCGCCGCGGCCCTGAAGGAAGCCGGTTGTACCGTGCGTTTTGATGAGAGCGCGGTGACCACGGGCTCAGACACGGGCAACCTGATCGCCTACCTCCCTCCCTCGCCCGGTGTTGAGGAAACCGCGACCCTGTACTTCTCCGCGCATATGGACACCGTGAACCCCGGGCGAGGCATCGAGCCGATCATCGGCGAGGATGGCATCATTCGCTCGACGGGTGAAACCGTCCTGGGCGGAGACGACAAGTCCGGCATCGCGCCGATCATCGAGCTGGTGCGCACGCTGGCGGAGGGCAACCGGCCGCATCCGAGGATCGGTGTGTTGCTGTCCACCTGCGAGGAGATCGGTTTGTTGGGTGCTGCGGCCATGGACAACGCTCAATTTCACGACGAGCCCTGTTTCGTGCTTGATGCAGGCGGTGCGCCAGGCTATGTGATCATCGGCTCGCCCTTTCACCATACCTACAAGGCGACCTTCACGGGCAAGGCATCCCACGCGGGCATTCTGCCCGAGGAGGGGATATCTGCTATTATGCTAGCTGGTAAGGCGATCGTCGCGATGGAACAGGGGAGGCTCGATGCCTTCACGACGGCCAACGTCGGCACGATCGTCGGAGGGCTTGCCGACAACATCGTGCCCGAGACCTGCATGATCAGCGGTGAGTTTCGAGCGATGGAGCCAGCGCGACGCGATTATGTGCAGGCCGAGATGGAGGCCCGGATGCGGGAGGCGGCCGCGACGGGCGGCGGCAGTGTTGAGATCATATGGAAGGCCGAGTACGAAGGCTTTACGATTTCAGAGGACGATCCGCTCGTGCGCTTCGTGCTCGATACGGCTCGTGAGCTCGGTCTACCGGCCGATGCGGCCTTCTCCGGCGGCGGCTCGGATGCCAACTTCCTCAACAGCCGAGGCTTGCGCCCACTCGTACTCGGGACGGGCATGACCGAGGTACACTCCACCCGTGAGGCTCTGGCCATCCGTGACCTTGAGGATACCTGCCGCCTCATCGAAGCTCTCGCCTACAACTGGCAGGAACAGCGGATGGGCCTCTGACCTCATTGCGGTCAGTGGCAGGCGTCTCTGATCTCATGGGTCTCTGACCTCAGGCAGGAACAGCGGATGGGCCTCTGATCTCATGGGCCTCTGACCTCATCGCGATCAGCAGCAGACGTCTCCAGACGCCTCAAAACCTCTCCAGACGTCTCCACATTCAGGCGAATCCTTCGTCAGAGTGTGCGCAACTCCCCCAGCCCCTTTTGCCGGTAGGTTGCCCTTCCAATTTTTATGCGACCACATGGCATAAAGCTGCTGCGTGCTGTACCGATTGGACCTCATTAAGGCTATAATGGCAGCGACAGGAGAGGGGCTTATAACGATGCTGAGGGGAATCATCATGGATTCTGACACCGTTGCCACTATCTCCACCACTATCTCCACCAACTCGACGGCTCTGCGTATTGCGCTGTGCGAGGATACGCCCGTCGATGCCGATGCTCTGACTGCGCTCATCGAGCTGACGGAGATACCCTTTACGCTGGATACCTTCCCTGCCGGGGAAGACTTCCTCGCCACCTTTACCAGAGGCGCCTACGACCTGATCTTCCTCGATGTCTATATGGGCGAGCTTTCGGGTGTGCAGACCGCCGAGCGTATCCGCGACATCGATACCCAGGTCGTCATCGTCTTCACAACGACCTCGGATGACTTCACCCGCGAGGGCTATCGACTCAACGCCTACAAGTACCTGCTCAAACCCATCGTCGCTGAGGATCTTGTCGATGCTCTGGACCTTGCGGTGCTCAAGCGCGACAAGGCTCAGGGCGCTACGCTCGCCATCGTCACCGACAACGTTCCGGTCATTATTCCGCACACCGACATCATCTACATCGAGGCGCTCAATCGTCGCTCGGTCATCTACACTTCCGATGGTGAGTTTGCTACGACTATGACCATCGACGACCTTGAGAAACTCTTGCCCTCGCCGCGGTTTCTACGCTCGCATCGCTCCTTCATCGTCAATCTCGATCATGTGGAGGACATCGGCGAGGACTTCATCATGGATAACGGAGGGCGCGCCTACATTGCCGTCAAGAACCACCGCAAGATCAAGCATGCCTACGATGACTACCTCTTCTCTTCGGCGAGAGGTGTTGAATGAATGAAAGTCGTCTTGGACGGATTGGGTTGATCGCAGGAGTCATCTACGGCATCGTTTTTCTGTTCGTCTGCGCCATTCTCATAGGCTCGGTTCTCTCCCTCAAGGCAAACGTCGTCTACCACTGGACCGATCTACGGCCCATCACGGACTTTACTCTGAGCCGTAATGGGCAAGCCGATGGCGATATCGGGCTGCCAGCGACCCTGTCCGGATTGAGTCCCGGCGAGCAGATCACCCTCACGACCAGCATTGACGCGACGATTCATGACAATATCCTCGTGAAGACGAGCGGCGTGGCGCTCAGCATGTATGTAGACGACAGTCTGTATCTCGCGCTGGGTCTTGAGGGCAGCTTCCCTGCGTTTCAGAAGACTCCGCCACCCAATATCGCGGTCGTGCCGATGCCCGAGACCGCCGGCACGCAGCTCCTGCGTTTTGAGTACACCGTACCCGCCGTCATCGACCGCATTGAACTGCCGGTCATCTATGTTGGCGACAGCCAGATGCTCTTCCTGCATCTGTTGACGAACAATGGCCTGAACTTTGCCTTTGTCTTGCTGTTGCTGCTTGGTGGTATCGTGTTGATCGGCATGGGTCTGGTCATCGCTACGCGCGTGCCAGCTGCCCGCTCATTGTTTTGGCTTGGCTTTGCCTGTCTGGCTACGGGGGTGTGGGGTCTGTGCAGCAATGATCTCACCCTGTATCTCATACCCTTCCCTTCGCTGCTTTACACCCTGTCCCACATCGGCCTGTTTTCCATCGGCATCCCCTTTCTGAAGTACGGCTCGCTGCTGCTTGCGCCGGTAAATCATCTGCTCATGGACATACTCTATAATCTGATGCGGCTGGCCCTGCTTGCCACCCTGCTTCTTCATCTCACCGGCGTCTTCCCCTTCGCCTACAGCGCCCCCGTCATGCAGTTCATGACCCCGGCAGCATTGGCGATCTTTACCGGCTCTGTAATCGTCGAGTATTTTGGGCGGCACAACATTCGGGCAGCGCGGTTCGGGCCGGCCGTGGCGGTCTTCGCTCTGTTCGCTTTGGCCAGTGCTCTGAACATTTCGCTGCATTTTCTGGAACCTGTGGGCATTCTGTTGCAGACCGGTGTGTTGGTCTTTGCCATCTGGATGGCTATTCTGGGCTGGGGTTATATCCGCGATGTTTTTGACGAGGCGGAAAAGGCTGCGATGCTCCAGATGGAAATCAGCACCATGAACAAGAGTCTCGACATGCAGCGGACACTCTACAACAACCTCACGCAATCAACCGAAGAGGTGCGCGCGTTGCGCCATGATCTGCGTCACCAGCTTTCCGCCATTCGAGGCTATCTGCAAACCGACGATGTGGATGGAGCGCTGACCTACGTGGAAACGATCGCCGGCTCCATCCCCGAGATCGCCAACAAACTGCTCTGCGACAACTTTGCCGTGAACGCCGTTGCCGTGCATTACCTCGACAAGGCACTTGGCGAGGGGATTCAGACCGACATCAGGCTGGTCGTACCCGCCGACCTGGGACGCGTTCCGGACAACGATATGAGTATCATCGTCGGCAATCTCTTCGAAAATGCCATCGAGGCCTGTCTGTACGTGTCCGAAGACAAACGATTCATCCGAATACAGAGCAGCGTGGTCAAGAATCGACTGACGCTCGTCATCGATAATAGTTTTGATGGAAGCTATAAGGTTGTAAAAGGTAATTTCTATTCGCGCAAACGCGATGGGAAGGGAATCGGTATTTCCTCGGTGCGTACGGTCGTGGAGAAATACGATGGCTCCCTGAAATACGAGGCCGCCAACGGCGTCTTCATGACCTCGCTGTACGTGAAGATGTAGAAGCGATATGGGACTATCCTTGACATACTTATAGCTCAGGGCATATCCCTTGCATTTGGCAGGCATGTGGTACTTGAGAAGCTTGATCTCACACTTAAAGGCGCCACCATCACTGGCATGGTGGCGCCGAATGGTTCGGGCAAAACCACCTTGTTGCGCATTCTTGCGGGTCAATACCGTCAGCCTGCAGAGTGCCTCAGCATAGATGGCATCAAACCTCAGCAGCAAGCCAAATATCTGCGCAAGTTGTTCTTTGCAGAAGACGCCCACTATCTCGATCCAGCCCTGAATGCGCTCGACTATCTTCTCTATGTCAAAAAGATGTGGAGATCGGGTGCCAGCATTGTACAACTTGCGGAACAGACGGGCGTTGCAGCCTTTTGTAAAAAGCCGATACGCACGCTCTCCCTGGGTATGAAACAGCAGTTGATCATCGCACTTTGTCTCGCAAGCGATGCTCCCTATATTCTGCTCGATGAGCCGATGAACGGCCTGGATCCAACAAACACTCAGACGGTCTCCCTACTCCTGAGAAAAATGCGTCGAGAGGGTAAAGCTATCCTGATGTCATCTCACCTTCTTACCAACATCGACGCGCTTGCCGATGAGGTTATCTTTCTTAAAGACGGCAAAATCGCCCAACATCTCACAGGGGATCGTATCGATTCAGCCGCAACCTACCGCGCACTGTATCTGACCGATAGTCAAGAGAACCTGCTGTGCTGACCCTTCTTGCTCAAGTGCGCTTTGATCTGCGTCGTGTGCTCCTTGACAAGGCGCTTTACGCAACAATTGCGCTGTTGGCCGTCATGCTGTTCGTGCCGCTGTTTTTTCCGCCAGTATATCAATATCCCTACTTTGATGTTCAGTTCTATCGCGATGCCAACCGCATGGCCCTCGAATCGCAAATCTCAGGCGCGTTTGAAAGCGCACCGGAGGACCTGCGGGAGATGAACTTTGAGCGCCTGGATGCTCTGGGTGCCATCGTGGCCGCTGACAAGGCGAGTGACGACGAAGCGAAACTGGAAGCCATGTTGAGCTTTGAGCAATGTGAGATGCAAGCCATTGAACGCGGCTATGCCTTTAATTATTCACGACAACACATTCTGTGGAAAATTGTCTTCCTTGAGGCGCTGCTGGAAAGCGAAAATTACCAAATCTACGAGACAGCCGACATGATGCCAGCGCCTTACTATCTCGCTTCACTTCCCAAAGATATGCCGTGGCTGCTTTGGTTTCTGCCGGCAATCGTGGTGTTCTCTCGGCTCTTTTCCTCGGCACAGAGCTCTCGTTCACGATCTTTCGATGCACTTGTTCCGATCCCTGCCTGTCTTCCCTTCCTTTCTCGTCTGTTTTCCGGACTGCTGGTGTCCTTGACGGCTCTCGGACTCGCTGTTCTCCCGGTCTTTGTCTGGGTCGCTGCACACAATGGCTTGGGCAACCTTTCGTATCCGGTTATCGACATGCCGCATGGCGCTTTGATTTTTTCGACTCTTGGAACCTATCTGACACAGTCGTTTGCTCTGATTACTGCAGGTAGCCTCCTGATTGGTGCCGTGATTCTGCTCGTTTCCTGTTTTACAGACACACGTTTGAGTATGGCAGTCATCACATTGATTTTGGTGCTGGTTTCGTATCTATCGGTCTATCAGCAACTGGTAGATTCACCTTCTTCCCTGTTGCATCTTCTGCCGACAAGCTATTTTAACTTCACCGATATCATCGGCATCACAGCAGCCTACTACACCGTAGATCAGAACTTGAATGTTCAGATGAACTTCGGTTTTGGTATCGTAGTACTTGCCTTGTCGTCGCTTGTTGTGCTGGTCACCTCCCTGCTGAGTGCTCGCTTATTGAGAAAAAAGTAGGTCTTGTATCCAGTCCTGCATTCAGTATTCAATCCTGCCTTCAACCTCCCCTCGTATGAAGTTCGGTGATATACTATCAAAAGTAAAGTATTCAGGTAGTAATAGTAAAGAGGTGATAAAGATGTCGTCGGTTGCCTTGAACATCAAGGTCGATAAGGAACTGAAGCGTCAAGCAGATGCTGTGTTCTCTCAGATCGGTCTGTCTACCAGCGCAGGCATTAACATCTATCTGAAGAAGGTCGTTGCGAGCAAGGGGATTCCCTTTGCGTTGACAACAAACATCAGTGATGAAGATGATGCTATGGAGATGGCGCGCACGCTATCAAGGAAGGCCATCAATGATGCGTGGTGAGGTTTGGGTAGC
>JAIRXA010000079.1 GCA_031268525.1 Coriobacteriales bacterium
GCATATGACTATGCGGATATCCCCCACTTCAAGACCAGTGGTGCGCCGGGGCATCCAGGTCGCCTGCTCTTTGGCACGTTGGCTGGGCGACGGGTTGCCTGCATGCAGGGTCGTTTGCATAACTATGAGGGCCACACGCCTACCGAGATCGTTTTCCCGCTACAGGTTTTGCAGGCTTTGGGCGCTCGTACGCTGGTCGTTACCAACGCGGCGGGCGGCGTTAACCTCGACTACAAGGTCGGCGACATCATGGTCATCAGCGACCATATCAACTTCTTTGGGACGAGTCCCTTGACCATGAACGAAGATCTGGGCCTGACTGACTTTGTGGATATGACCTACGCCTACACACCCGAACTGCGCGTACTGGCTCACAACGCTGGGAAAGAGGTCGGAATGCACCTACGCGAGGGGGTCTACTTGGGTCTGCGCGGGCCGAACTTCGAAACTCCGGCAGAGATACGTGCCTTTCGTACCTGGGGGGCCGATGCCGTTGGAATGTCAACGATTTTCGAAGTGCTCACTGCGGCGAGCACAGGGATGCGGGTGCTGGGTCTGTCGCTGGTCACGAACATGGCGGCTGGGGTGCTCGATGAGCCGCTGTCGGGCGACCATGTGATTGAGGCAGGCAAGCGCGCTGCTGTCGATATGGAGTTGCTGATGCTTCGCATCTTGCCTCAGGTGTAGTGGGTGTAGTAGGCGGAGAAAAGCGTAGTGGGCTGTAATGGACGTAGTGGGCGGAGAGAAGCGATCTGTCTACAACAGGTAGCGATCCAGGCAGGCGAAAAAGTCATCGAAGTTGATCGGCTTGCCCAGATGTTCACTCATGCCGCTTGCCAGATAGTTACGTACATCTTCTGCAAAAACATTGGCGGTCATTGCGATGATGGGAATCGTCTCTGCACCGGGTAAGCCTGATGCGCGGATGATCTGGGTAGCCTCCAGGCCGTCCAGTTTTGGCATCTGCACGTCCATCAGGATCAGGTCGTAACGCCTTGGGTCGTCGGTAAAGCGAGCAAGCGCCTCGGTGCCGTTGATCACCCAGTCGACGGTCAGGCCGCTGGGTTCCAGGAGAGCCAGTACGATCTCAGCGTTGACCTCGGTATCCTCAGCGAGCAGTATCGTGTGTCCGTGGTAGTCGTGTTCGATGAAATGAGTCGAGCTTGAAGCGTCGGAGCTTGAAGCGTCGAAGCTTGAAGAAGCGAAGTCCATGGCCCCGGGCAGTGCCCCCTCGGTTTCCGTGAGCTTGGTGGCATCGGGATGAGCCGTAGGTGAGGTGGTCCTCGTGCGGACACTCTCAGACTCCAGTACCACGGTGAATCCGAAGGTTGAGCCAACCCCCAGCTCTGAATCAACCCAAATTTCGCCACCCATCATTTCGATGATGTTCTTGGAGATTACCAGTCCCAGACCCGTGCCACCGAAGCGCCGCGTGATCGAGCTGTCAGCTTGTGCGAAGGATCGAAAGAGGAGCGTCTGCTGCTGCTCGTCGATGCCAATCCCGGTGTCGCTGATCAAAAACTCCAATCTGACCCGCGCTTCGCCGTCGGCCCGTGCTTCGCCGTCGACCCGTGCTCCCTCGTCGGCCCGCGCTTCGCCGTCGGCCAGGCGGCGTACTCTGAGCGAGATCGAACCACCCTCTTCAGTAAACTTTACCGCGTTGCCCAGCAGATTGTTCAATGCCTGCAACAGGCGCTGCGCATCGCCAAAGAGCCGTTCGGGCAGATCATCGGCGATATCCAGAGTAAAGTTCTGCTGTTTCTGCTCGACAAGAATGGAGTTCAGCTGTTCAGCCTGAGTAAGCAGCTCGCGTAGATCGAAGAAGGCTGGTGTCAGTTTCAGGTTACCCGTTTCGATCTTGGACATATCGAGGATGTCATTGATGACCTCGAGCAGATGATGCGAGGCCTCGTCGATCTTTACCAGAGAGCGTTGCTTGCGTTCGATGTTCTCCGCAGCCCGTCCGATCGCCGTCATGCCGATGATGGCATTGAGTGGTGTGCGCATCTCGTGGCTCATGTTGGAGAGGAATTCGCTTTTCACGCGACTGGCATGCTCGGCATCAGCCCGTGCCCGAGTCAGTTCGGTGATATCGCTGAAAACGAGGATGACTCCCTGGCATTCACCGCCTTCGTCGGCGGCAGGCGCGATGATGATGTGGTAGGTATGCTGTTCACCGGTAAGCAGGGTGATTGTCTGGTCAAAGTCCTGGTCAGCGGCCTGCTCAATGACCCGTTGACAGCGATGGGCGAGACTTTCGATCAGATCGGCGGGGAAGTAGCTACCAAAGAGCTCGCGGTACGGGCGACCTACCATCTCACGCATGTCGAGATATCCCAGATTTTTGACCATGAGATTGTTGCCGAGCACGAAATTCAGATCGAGGTCGAGCATGAAGAAGATGCCAGGAGCATTTTTCAGCAACAGGCGATTGTAGAAGTTTGAGAGATCGCGCGCGATCTCATTGGTCGTGCGCATCCGTTCGCTCTGTTCGTGCATCAATGCCAGCGATTGGTAGCTTCGTTCCAAGCGTCGCAGATGACGCTGGAGCTGTTTGACCTCTCGTTCTTGCTCTGTATCCACCGGGGTCATCTTCTCTACGGTTCTCAAATGGCACAGAAGGCAAAGGAACAATTATGGAAGCGGTTGGTCGCCACATTGTCGGCGTAGCGGGTCGGACATATCTCGCCCAGACAATACGCACCCGACAGGGTCAGGCCGGGCGGGAGCATTTTGGCAAGCACATCGCCTTCAGCCTCGGGATGATTGCCCAGGATGACCGAACGACCACAGCAGGAGATGCACAGCATCGTAGAGTAGCGGTAATCGTCGGGTGCAACCGCGGTAACACACTTGATGAGGTCGGTCATCGACTCGCGCGCGGAAACCTTCAGGTCGTCAGGCTTGATGAGGCAGATGTTGGCCAGAGTGTCTTCGGGTACATCGCCCACCATGATACCGAGACCTTCGGCATGATCCAGATCGAGTATATGACGCATCAGCGGCACCTCGTCCTCGTCTTCGCGCGTAAGCATCAGCGGATAGGCGATGAAGGCCAACAGTGGGTCGCTGATCTGCGTGTTCAGCCCGAAGGTTTCCAGGTAGGTGATGAAGTCCTCGTCGCCGACCTGCTCCACGATATTGTCGTGAGAGCGGGTCACGCGCCGGATGTGCTCCGCGAACTGCGAGGTGACATGGCGAATGGAGAAGACAGGGCGCACGTTGCCCCAGAAACTGACGAGCACGAGCGAATCAGGGTACTCTTTGCCCGAAAGGAAGACCCGTGCGCGCGAGTAGTCATCGTCATCGGAGCAGACGCCGCCGATGATCGGTGCGCCACCCGCGACCTCGCTGATGATTTCGGGATACTTGTCGCCGGAGAAGGACTCACCGTTGGGGGCGAAGCTGAGGATGAGCGCTGGATGCTCGCCGGGGAGAGCGTTGTCGGGAACGGTTGCGTAATACGTGTCGATCATGCGTTGTCGATGATCGGTGGTCAATGGTTCAGACACGGCGGCGGTGAAGACCACGTCGTCTGCGATCAGCACGGTTAAGACAATCGCACCAGTGTGGTATCCCTCCGGATCGAAGGTTGCCAGTGAGGTGAAGCCCGCAACGGGAATTCCAAGCGCCTTGCTCACGCCCCCAGAGAGAGCGGCTCCATCCGCGTCGGCGTCGGTGAGCAGGATACCGAGGCCGCTTTTCTGCAGGGGAAGGCTTGCTGCGCGAACAGTCGTATCGTCAATGCGCGTATTGTCAATGTTCGTATCGTCAATGCGCGTATTGTCAATGCTCGTATCGTCGCTGGCGATACCACTTGGCAGCGACAGGCTTACACGTACGGCTTGAACCAACTCTGCAACCGCCGCATTCGAATCGTCGAGTTCATAGGTCGTTACCGTTGTGCTTTTCATCAAAGCCTCCCCCGAGGTTTGCGTTGCTTCGCCATGCCTTCCGTCGTGCGTCTCCTTGTGCATATCCGGCGCGCGCTTCACTATGCGCATAGTGTACTATGTATTGCCTTTCCTGAGCCAGCGGCACCATCTCGCAAAGGAGTATCTGTGCAAGTGACCGAAGGGCAGAGCGAACCTCAAACTGAGGCGCGGATTTCAAACCGATCTGTAGGCCACGCAGGTGGCCAACTCAAAGGCCAACTGACCCTGCGCGGCATCATCATTGGGTGTGTGGGCTGCGTGATTATCACCGCAGCTTCAGTCTACACTGCCCTGAAGATGGGCGTTCTGCCCTGGCCGATCATCTTCGCTGCCATCGTTTCCCTGTTCTTCCTCAAGGCACTCGGGCGCACGAGTCTCAACGAAGCCAATGTCACGCACACCGTGATGTCGGCCGGCGCAATGGTCGCCGGTGGCCTGGCGTTCACGATCCCCGGCATCTGGATGCTCGGTCATGCCAGCGAGGTCTCCTGGTGGCAGATGCTCGTGGTGGCTCTCGCCGGAGTCGCCCTCGGTCTGGTCTGTACCATCTTATTGCGTCGTCATTTTGTGGAGAAGGCCGGGCTGCCCTTTCCCATCGGGCAGGCGGCGGCCCAGACTCTGATCGCCGGAGACAGCGGTGGGCGGACCGGCGCAAAGCTCTTTGGAGCGCTCGGTCTGGCAGGTGTGTATACCTTCCTGCGTGATGGCCTGAAGATTATCCCGGCAATGCTGTTTGACAACATCGCCATCCCCGGAGTGGCTTTTGGAATATACAACTCGCCGATGCTTCTGGCTGTGGGCTTTTTGGTTGGAACCGGCGCGGTGGTGGTCTGGTTCCTGGGTGCGCTCTTGGGTAGTTTTGGTATCGTGGCGGGTGCTTCAGCCCTGGGCTGGTGGGATGTCACCACTGGACAGGGCATCTCTTCCTCCCTGGGTATGGGCGTGATGATGGGCGCCGGCATCGGTGTCATCGTGAAGATCGCCCTCGGGGCTCTGCGCTCTTTGCGCCGCATTCCGACGGCCAGGGAGACTCCTGCCGCCGACCATCGCGGCAGTGCCTCCACGGCCACTGGCTCTACCAGCCCTGCTGCCGTCGACTCCATCGCTGTCGCTGCCTCCGCTGCCGCCGACCCCATCGCTGTCGCCACCGCCAGCCCTCCTCCTCTCGCCGCCGCCGAACCACCCTTCACCACTGGCAACTCGTATCCCGCCACAAAGCCCCGCACCACAGCGGCGCTGGCGACCCTGGTCATGGCGGCGGTTGCCCTTCTGATCTGCTTCGCGCTCGACCTTGGCCCGCTGGTCTCCCTCATCGTCGTGGTTTTTGTCTGGGTCACGACGGCCATGAGCTCACAGAGCGTTGGGCAGACCGGTATCGACCCGATGGAGCTATTTGGCTTGATCGTGCTGCTCATCGTGGCGGCCTTTGCCTCGGCGACTCTGGTACAGCTGTTCTTCGTAGCCGGGATCATCGCTGTGGCCTGTGGGCTGGCAGGTGATGTCATGAATGACTTCAAGGCCGGATATATTCTCGGTACCAACCCTCGCGCCCAATGGATCGGCCAGGCCATCGGCGGCGTGCTCGGAGCCGTGGTCGCCGTGGCCGTGCTGGTGATCCTGCTGGCAGCCTACGGACCGGAAGCCTTCGGTTCCACGGGCTCATTCGTTTCCACCCAGGCTTCTATAGTGAAGACGATGGTATCCGGCATCCCTTCGATTCCAGCCTTCGCCATCGGTCTGGTCGCAGGCCTGGTGCTCGCCCTCACAGGTGCGCCTGCCATGATGTTGGGGCTGGGAATCTACCTGCCCTTCTATCTCTCCTTTTCAGCTTTTCTCGGCGCTCTGGCCAAGGTAGTGTATGATCGCATCTGCGTTCGCCGCCGTGCCCATCTACCGGACGAGCAGCGTGTGCAACGGGAGCAGGCACAGGCCGAAACGGGGCTGATCCTTGCTTCCGGTCTGCTCGGTGGCGAATCCGTCGTTGGCGTCCTCATAGCTCTTGGCGCGATTTTCCTCTAGAGGCACGACCTCCCTCGCATAGACACTGAACGTGGTCAATCTCTTTTGTAGGTAGGCCATATCCGCGAACCCCGTGGCGCCCTGTGTCAAGAACACAGTCAAGAGCACAGTCAAGAACCGTACAGGCAGGTCAGTGAGTCGTTGCGGGTGTTCAGCTGATGTTGGGGTAAAATGAATATAAAAAATATAAGCTATGACTTACTTATAGAATGCGGCTAAGGCAGGAGGTCATGAAGTGTCAAATCCTTACCTTATGAGCGATGGAGAATGGAGAGAAGTTCAGTCATTCGGCAACTTTTACATGGTATATGACGAAGAGAATAGTGCTTGGATTGAAATGTACGAGACAGAAGAAACAACTCCAGCTGAGCCTGTTCGGTGGCAAGACTTTTCAGACGACGATGATTACTTTGACAGCGATGAAGAATGCGAACATGAATACAGTGAAGAGAATCCGAATGGGGTACCCGACAACGCAATCAACTGGACAAAAGCAGAGCAGTACATTGGAAAAAAAGTAACAATTTTTGGCATGGTGATGAACATCCGTCACAACAAACGCAAGGAGTGGGAGGCGAAATACTATCCGGAATTGGGCATTGCTGCACCACCGACTTTTATTACAATGGGAGCAAGTTATCCCAATAAGAGGAGGGTGCAGATAGTGATATGGGACCAGAACAGAAGAAAATTTTCGCCAACTCCCGAGGCCTTATACTCAGATAAGGCAATCTGTGTCACCGGGAGACTGTACTTATACAAAGACGTTATCAGCATCGAGGTCTCTGATCCTTCTCAAGTGCAAATCATGGATTTGCGCTTTGAAGATGACGAGATACCATTCTGACTGGCTGACATATCCGATACAAACACAGAAGGCCGTCCCTCCGTGTTATTTCAGGTTTACTCCCCTGTGTCTACTGTGTGGCTACCCCGGATGCGGGTTCCACAAGGTGTAGGGACTTACATCAGTCCGCCTGCGCGAGTACGCAAGACTCGCGAAACAGCCTGCTTTCGACGACAAAAACCACAGGTCCCGTCAGGCGTGGAGGGCAAGCGTGCCACTCTGAAGTGAAAATCTGTGACGAATTTTCGTTTTTGTACGAATTGAGGGCGTTCAAGAGGGGTATTTAAGGGTGTCTTGAGCGCTCTGATAGGAGCTATATGAATAAGCACTTTATCTACCTGCGATTTTAGAAAATCACCAAATCTCAAAAAATACAAAAACGCAATTTTGTCACAGATTTTCACTCCAGAGTGGCACGCTTGCCCTATCAAAATACGAAAGATTTATGTGGCAGCACACCCGTAGGGACGAGCCCTGACTGCCCACTCGGGTGAGGAAAGTCTCACGCACTCATGCCCTTTCGTGGGCGGTTGACCAGAGTTCGCCCCTGTCGATTCTCAGAAAATCGTCTTGCTGGAGGTGTGGGCAAAATTCTGTACTCCATTTGAGACCAGATTCAATAATTCTGCACGAGAATGGATGTCCAATTTGGCATAGATATGCTTTGCGTGGGTATCTATGGTGGATTGGGAGATATAGAGCTCATTTCGGATATAGGGCAATGAGTATCCTTTTGCGAGATAGAAGAATATCTCTCGCTCCCTCTGCGTCAGGCCACACCCTTCGGCAAGGGTGTCGATATGGCTTCGAAACAGCGTATCGAATCCCTGCTCGTCGAGGCATGCAGGCGAAGGCGCTTTCAGTAAGCTGTCGTCAAAGTTGAAACGCTCTGGGTCGGCAACCGTCAAGGTGATTATCAGGAAGAGGACCGTTAAGATGATTATCATGACAATAGGTATTCGTGAAAGGCTGCCAGAAAGGGCTTCAGCCAACCATTGACTGATCACGGTGCCGACAAGAAAACCGAACTCTACAAAACTTCGACCTACGCCAAAAACAAGCGCGGGCGACTGGGACGTCCGCTGCGAATATTCCGTAAAAAAGATAAAGGTCAAGACGTTAAGCGCCGTCTGTGCAGCAAAGATGAGTAGAGATGCGATAAATACCAGGGGCATTTCGCCTAAGGCAGTAAGCACAAAACCAATCGCGATGAGAGGACAGATGACCCGGTAGAAGGCGACCGGGCTCAACGTCCGGGCAAATCTGGTTATTGTGAGGACCAACACCAGGGTAGTTATTGTCCCCGAAAGCAGGGACACCCTGAACAGAGAAAGCGGCAGGTTGAGTGCTGACGCCTGGATCAAACCCCAGAAAGCGGAGACGGAGAAGGTGATGGCCGTCATGCCGAGGCCTATGAGGGCGAATCTTCCCATGCTCGGCCGAGGTATGTTCTTCGATGACTCGTCAATCGCCGTAGATGTGGCCATATCTGATGATGTGGCGCGAAAGGCCTCAGATGGCGTCTGGTCGGCTTTCAAAAGACACAGGAAAGACAGGCAGGGTAGGGCAGTTATGAAAAAGACTCCGAGTATTCGAGGAAGAATCAGGGCGACGGCATAGCATATGAAAGAGACAAGCAGGGAATAGAGGGCGTAGGTCTCTATTTCCTGCGTGGTGAGCCGGGTAAACCTCATCCCCCAGAATATTGTCAGAAAGGCTACGCCTGATGCGGAGATGAATCCAGCGATGATTTCCACATACAAGGCGAAGGGCTCTCTGCTTCCTCCAACGCTGGCAAAGAGCACGGTGCCCGAGACGACAAGACAGGTGCTTGTAAGAGAGAGGGCCTTTATCCAGCCTTGCTGCTCAAGGCGTTTCCGAATAAGAGCTCCACACAGCAGCCCGATTGGGGTTCCGGTCATCGAGGCGAGCCAAAAAGGGCCAAAGCTGCCCTCGGTTCTCCCAGAGAATACACCAGAGAAAACGATCGAAAGACCCCAGCCGACCAAAAAGCCCCAACCCAGACGATTCAGTTTCAGGTTGCGTACCCCCAATGTGTCAGGACCGTTCCCTCTCTGCCTGTTCACAGAACCTACTCCTTACTTCAAGAGCATAATCCAAATGTCAGCGAGAGCCTATCGCGTGAATCATGTGATACAGCTCTTGCTGAAATCACGGTAACCCCATGATGAATTCTACTCATATTTCTTGTTTCATAATCGAAGGAACCGGTTTCCTTTCAAGCTCTATAAGGAGGAGATAATGAAAAAAGTCAAGAGAATGCAACTGACACGCAGGGATTTTGTCAAAGGCGGGTTGACGCTTGGAGCCATAACGACAACCGGAGGCCTGGCGGCGTGTAGCCCGCCGAGCCCGACTACGGCTGAGCCTTCAGACGAAGAGGCCGCTGTATCCGATGCGATTGCGAGAACCTGGGAGACCTATCCCGGCGATATCGATGAGAGCCGTATCACTGAGACCATAGAAACCGATGTGGTCGTCATAGGACTTGGGGCATCAGGTTCGTATGTGGCTGCCTCAGCGATAGAGAATGATTTGCGGGTCATCGTCCTTGAACGGAACGATCAGTTCAATGCGAACGGGGGATCTCATTTTGTCTTCAATTCGAAACCGCAGCGTGATCTCAATAAAGAAGTCGACGCCGCTGTTGCCGTCAAGGACTTCCTCAATGTCTGTGCCAACAAGGTAAGTGCGACCAATGTCTGGGTCTGGGCGAACCGTTCGGGCGAAGCTGCCGACTGGCTGGCCGAGATGGTAGAGCCCTATGGTCTCTATCCGGTTTTGCAGCATTCGGACAATGAGCCGATTACACCCATGTACCCTGGGACAATCATGTTTATTGGTGGAGAGAACGAGCCTGTCGATGTAAGCGACAATGACCCCTATAACGGCGATCTGGGTTTGAATTTTGTGCCGGAGAGGGATTTGTTGGGAGTGCTTCTGGAACATATCGAATCCAAGGGCGCAGATGTTCGTTTTGGCCAGAAATCAGAACGCATTATCAAGGGAGATGATGGGTATATAACGGGCGTGATCGCCTCAGATGCAAATGGGAACTACACCAGATACCTTGCCTCAAAGGGTGTTGTCATTGCCTCAGGTGGATACGACCAGGATCAAGACATGCACGACTATTTCTGTCCAACGCTCTCGCATAATCCCAACGGCGCTGCAGTTCCCCTATTCAATATGGGCGACGGATCTGGCATCAAACAGGCGTTGTGGGTTGGCGGAACCATGCAGGCCAACGGAGACCATCCGCCGATGATCTTCTGGGGATCGACCAACTGCATAAAGAACCTCCTGGTCAATAAGCTGGGCAAGCGGTTCAGTGATGAGAATGTGACGCAGTCCAATATGGCCGCAGCACAACTCAATCAGCCGGGGGGAACCATTTATGGGATTTGGAACGAAGCCTATGCCGAGCAGCTTCCAGCGGTTTCTTACCGGGCGGATGACTCCTCCTACACGGTCTCGCCCGAACAGATGAAGTCAAAATGGGCGACTCTCGTAGAGGCAGGTCTGTTCATCCAGACAGAGAGCATCGATGAGATTGCTGACAAATATGGCATTCCAGATGATGTCTTGAACGCTACGGTCGAAGCATATAACGGGTTTTGCACGAATGGTGTTGATGAGGAGTTCCGCAAGGATCCAACAACGCTTCATGAATTGACGGGGCCCTTTTATGCCACTGAGTACCAAAGCGTGGCGTCCCTGGCATCCATGGGTGGGCTGCATGTCAACGAGAAGTCACAGGTCCTTGATGCCAACGACAAGCCCATCGACGGTCTCTATGCCATAGGTTTGGCCGCCGGCGACTTCTATGCCAATCAGTATACTACCCGCTTCGCGGGCAACTCATTGGGACGATGTCTGACATTCGGCTATTTGCTTGGTCGGCAAATCGCTGGCAAGGAGGAGTAGGCTTGCTTGACGTCGTCGGTATATGACGCACTCGACAACCGTGATAAGCGCTACAATAGAGGGACGGATCCATTGGGGGTCCGTCCCTTTTCGTGTGGAGGAGTCTGCTTGGCGTCTGGCCGTAAACCCAAATTTTCCGCGAGTGAGCCCTTCAAGGCTTTCGCGGTCATTGTCATGCTCATGGTGGCGTTCATCGTCTTCCTGATGGCGCTTGCCATCATCGTACGCCTCGTGCTGGCGTAGAGGCTGGGCAGGGGCAGGCACGCCATGTGGCCACGTTTTCAGCGCGAAGACCTCGGGATGATTGCCCATTATCTGGGAACCATCATCGCTCTGCTCGGAGTGGCTATGGTCATTCCCCTGGGAGTTAGCTTACTATTAAGCGAATATGATATTGCTTCACACTACCTCAT
>JAIRXA010000155.1 GCA_031268525.1 Coriobacteriales bacterium
CTGTGGCCTCGTAGCCGGGCGCCAGCACCACCGTTGCCTTGACGGCCTTGCCGCGCAACTCATCGGGCACGCCCGTGACCGCACACTCATTGATCGCCGGATGTGTGAGCAGCACGCTCTCGATCTCAAAGGGGCTGATGCGGTAGCCCGAGGATTTGATGACGTCATCGTTGCGACCAACATAGAAGTAGAAGCCATCCTCGTCGCGCCAGGCGGTGTCACCGGTGTGGTACCACCCGTCATGGATAGCTTCAGCGGTGCGCTCGGGCTGACGATAGTAGTCCATCAAAAGGCCCGGCGGATACGCCTGGTTCGGATCGCCGGTGTCGGTGCGGATACATATCTCGCCGGTCTGGCCGACGGCGCACTCAAGGCCCTGCTCATCGAGGATATGCGTGTCATAGAGCGCCAGAGGCCGTCCCATCGAGCCCAGGCGAGGTTCCATGTTCGTGGAATTGCAAATGGTCACCGGAGTCTCGGTCTGGCCAAAACCGTCAAATATCTTGAGCCCCGTGAGCTTTTGCCACTGCTCAAAAACATCGGGATTAAGAGCCTCACCTGCAGAAACGCTATAAACCAGCGAACTGAGATCGTAGGTGTTCGGTGAGCCCTGCATGATCATACGATACATGGTCGGTGGGCAGCAGAAGGTGGTGATCCGGTACCGCTCAATCAGCGCGCAGATAGCGTCGCCTGAGAAGCGGTCAAAATCATAGACCATGACCGCGGCCTCCATGAGCCACTGACCGTAGAATTTACCCCACACCGCCTTGCCCCACCCTGTGTCGGCGATGGAGAAGTGCAATCCTTCGTCGGACACGACATTTTGCCAGTGTTTCGCGGTACCGAGATGCGCCAGAGCGTAGCTGGAATTATGGAGCACCAGTTTGGGATTGCCCGAGGTACCTGAGGAAAAATAGGCGATCATCGGGTCAAGTGCACGGGAGGGCCGACGCTCAAAGCCTTCAACGGCAGTGCGCACCTCGGTGTTGAAGTCCAACCAGCCCTCGCGCTCGCCAGCAAGGGCACACAGCCCCTGCGGTCCAGAGAGGGAGGAATCGTCGCGCTCGGCGATACCGGCGGCCCCGCCGTTGACCAGAATGCGCGTGGTGAGCGTGGGGCAGTCCGGCAGAGCATTGTCGATGACCTGAGCGATCTCACCAACATCGGTGCAGATCACGGCCTTGATACCCGCGGAGTTTACGCGATAGCGTACGTCGTGTTCCTTAAGCATGAAGGTTGCCGGAACGATGACCGCCCCGATCTTATCCAGCGCCAGCGCCACAAACCAAAACTGATAGTGACGGCGAAGGATTACCATCACCAGATCACCCGCTCCTATGCCCTGTTCAAGCAGGTAGTTGGCGGTCTTGTCGCTCCAATACTTCAGGTCGGCGAAGCTAAAGACATGCTCCTCCCCCTCGGGGTTGCACCACACCATCGCCCGACGGTCGGGGTCGTTGATGGCAATGTCGTCGACCACGTCGCAGGAGAAGGAAAAGTCATCAGGCCAGCTGAGACTGAACTGCCTCAGGACGCCGGACTCATCATAATCCTCATGGGTATATCGTTCGTTGATCTTGCGCATGATTGCTCGTATTCCTTTCCTCCGGGCGGCGGCTTCGCCACCATACAACACAAAAACAGGCGCCTCTATCGGGCTCCCAAGCTGTGGGGCGTGCGCGGCGCTTCTCGCTGACTTCTTGCTGAGTGCTCACGGAGTGCTCCTTGGGCGCTCACTGAGTGCAGCGTAAAGCGCCTAGGGAATGTTGATGGACTCCGGGAGAGAGCCGCCGTCTGTGGGAGGTTTGAGAACGACAGCAAGGAAGACGCAGGGCTCGCCACCGATGGCGACCATGCCGTGACCCTTGCCCGAGTCGTAGTAGAGGCAATCACCCGCTTCAAGTTCCTCAATATGATCCTCGTAGGCAAAGCGCAGCTTGCCACTGATGATGAAGTCGAGTTCCTGACCCCTGTGTCGGGAGAGGTGGATGGGAGCGTCCTGCTCTTCGGCCTGATAGGGCGCGGTGACCACAAAGGGCTCGCAGAACTTGTCCTTGAAGAAAGGCGCCTGATGCAAATACTCAAAGCCGACGCGGCGACGGATCGACAGACCATCGCCTGCGCGGGTCAGCTCGTAGCTGCTCAGATGCGGTGCCTCACCGGTGAGCAGTTCGATGACATCGACCCCGAAGCGGTTGGCGCACTTGAACAGGAAGGTGAAGCTGAGGTCATGCTCTCCGCTCTCCTGCGCCTCGTACTCCTCGACGCTGCGTCCGGTCGCCTCGGCCATCTCGGCCAGGCTCAGGTCCAGATCATCGCGCAGGCTGCGAATTCGCCTGGCCACCTCCTGTATGTCCGGTTGAAGCATGACTGCCCTCCTCCCCTTCTGAATTGTGAAGTCTACGGATATGGCAGAACATGATACACTTTTCCTCTGGAGTGGGCCGGATGGCCGCGCGAACACTTCGCGAATGGATTTCATATCTGTTTGGAATGGTCGTGAGGAAAGTCCGGACTCCACAGGGCAGGATGCCAGCTAACGGCTGGGCGGGGCGACCCGACGGAAAGTGCCACAGAAAAGAAAACTCCGATCCTGCCGTAGGGCAGGATCGGAAAAGCTGAAACGGTGTGGTAAGAGCGCACCAGCGTCTGGGCAACCGGGCGGCTTGGCAAACCCCATCCGGAGCAAAGGCGAATAGGAGCGCTTTCGGTTGGCCCGACCGGCGCTCGGGTTGCCTGCTTGAGGGTCGTGGCGACACGGCTCCCAGATAAATGGTCATCTCGGCCCCCGGTGCGCCTTGTGCGACGTGGGCTATGACAGAATCCGGCTTACAGGCCCACTCCAGACCTCTAACAAGTCTCTGTCTGCTATGACTGTACTACCTATTGAAGTAGATAAGAATTGCTCCTACAGCTATTGCAAGCACAACAAGAATGGCAAGGATTGATAATCTCAGGGCAATTTTTCGTATCAATTTAGAAAAATCTATTGCACCATCTGAATTTCGATCGACCGACGGAATGAGCAAGTCAAAAAACAACAACCGTCCCCTGTTGCACCGCGTCCCCCTGTCCCACTCAACGCCGCAGCAGCAGAGAGCGGCCCGTGAACTCCGGTGGGGCTGGCAGGCCTAGAACATCGAGCAGGGTGGGAGCGATATCGGCCAGGCGGGCCTCGCCATCACGCACGAGATCGATGTGGCGATCCTGATTGAAGGGATCAACATAGACCAGCGGGACCGGTGAGGTGGTGTGTGCCGTCCAGGGATTGCCAAACTGATCGCGCATCTGCTCGGCGTTACCATGGTCGGCCGTGACCAGTGCGAAGCCACCTTTGGCGGCAAGCGCATCCACCACGCGCTTCAATCCCCGATCGACCGCGCAGATCGCCGCCTCAGCGGCCTGTTGTACGCCGGTATGACCCACCATGTCGCCATTGGCATAGTTGACGATGTAGACATCGGCCGCGTCGCGGCGAATGGCGGCAACCAGCTGCTCGGTGACCTGGGGCGCACTCATATCCGGTTCCAGATCATAGGTCGCAACCTTCGGGCTGGGAATGAGCAGACGCTCCTCCCCCACCTTGGGTTCCTCGATTCCACCATTGAAGAAAAAGGTCACGTGCGCGTATTTCTCCGTCTCGGCAATGTGAAATTGCCGAAGATGATGGCTGGCTAAATAGTCGGCCAGGGTCTGAGCGGGAAAGCTCTTGGGGAAGGCCACGCGCACATCAAAGTCGCGCTCAAAGGCCGGATCATATTCGGTCATACTCACAAAATCGACCCGAGGAAGAAGGGGTCGCTCAAAGCCCGTGAAGGCCGGATCGACGAAGGCCCGAGTCAACTCGCGAGCCCGATCGGGCCGGAAGTTGAAGAAGATCACCACGTCGCCGTCTGCGATACCATCGGCGCCGATGGCGACCGGAACGACAAACTCGTCGGTGATGCCCGCATCGTAGGACCGCAAAACGAGCTCGTCGGCGCGCGCTTCGGCATCGACCAGAACCGGCGCCTGGGCGGGCTCAACCAGGACACGCCATGCCTGTTCCAAACGCTCCCAGCGATTGTCGCGATCCATTGCGTAATAACGACCGGCAATGCTGCCTATGCGCAGGTCGAGGCCGGGATGGGCTTCCACGCTGCGCTGGCAGAAATCCAAGAGATCCCGCACATACCGCGCACCACTGGTTGGGGCGACATCGCGCCCGTCGAGGAAGGCATGGACACGGATATGAGACAGGCCGCGAGCCACCGCAAGACGGATGAGCGCTTCGAGATGGGCCTGCGAGCTATGAACACCACCGTCGGAGAGGAGACCCATAAGATGCAGGGTCGCATTGCGCTCAAGCACCCTGGACAGCGCTTCGGCAAGCACCTCGTTGGTACTGAGGCTGCCATCCTCGATGGCCCGATCGATGCGGCTGAGCTCCTGCCGGACTATCCTGCCGGCGCCGATATTCAGGTGCCCTACCTCGGAATTACCCATCTGCCCATCAGGGAGCCCGACATCGCGTCCGGAAGCAACAAGAGATCGGCAGGGATAGCGTCCGTCGGCAAACAACTCATGAAGAAAGGGGGCGTCGGCTCGGGCGACGGCGTTATCGGGGGCAGCCTCGCGTAGGCCAACGCCATCGAGTATCGCCAACAGAGCCGGAGTTCGCATCACAACCAGGCTTTCATGAGATCGATAAAGGCACGCGCATCGAGGGATGCCCCACCTATCAAACCACCGTCGATATCGGGCATCGGCACAAACAGCGCGACATTTTCGGGCTTCAGCGAGCCTCCATAGAGAATACGGAGCTTGCGAGCGTTCTCCCAACCGCATCGCTCACCGAGACACGCGCGGATCGCCACGCTGACCGCCTGCGCCTGCTCCGGTGTCGCTGTTCTGCCGGTGCCGATGGCCCAGATAGGCTCGTATGCTATAACAATAGTTGACACATCCCTGTCGTTCAGTCCCTCAAGAGCCGCCTCGACCTGCTCAAGGATGAAAGACTCGGCCTGCCGATCTCCCGCATCACGCAGCTCCAGACCCTCACCAACACAGATGATCGGTACGATCCCCGCCCTCAACAGGGCATGTACCTTGCGATTGACATCCGCGTCCGTTTCGCCAAAGTACGCACGTCTCTCAGAGTGCCCAACGATGCAGTAGCTGCAACCGACCTCACGCAGCATCTCCGGCGAGATGGCGCCCGTATAGGCGCCGCTGATCTCCCAAAAGACATCCTGAGCACCAAGACGCAGCGCAGAGCGATCGTATTCCAAGACGCCATTCACGCTCTTGAGGTCAACGAAGGGCGGGCAGAGCACCGTCTCGACCGTCTTGTAATCGCGATAATGGAGATTGGCGATATCCTGAGCCAGCACCACGGCCTGACCCGTGGTCTTGTTCATTTTCCAGTTGCCAACAATCAGCGGTGTGCGACCATTCCCATTCATCGTGTGCCACCACCCCTACTCATCGTAGTACCCCAAGGCGGCAACGCCAGGGAGACGAATGCCTTCCAGTAACTCCAGAGCGGCGCCACCACCCGTTGAGATGAAGGTCACCAGGTCGTTGTAGCCAAACTTGTTGATAGCCGCGATACTGTCGCCGCCACCGATGATGGTGACCGCCTTCTGATTCATCGCCACGGCGGTCGCAACCTGCCGGGTGCCGTTTGCAAAGGCATCGATCTCAAAGACGCCCATCGGCCCATTCCAGAGCACGGTACGCGCCTCACGGATGGCTTCGGCGTACAGGGCAATGGTACGCGGCCCGATATCCAGACCCAGTCTGCCTGCGGGCAGATCAACGACATCACGCACCTCGGTCGCGGCGTCAGCGGCGATCTCGGAAGCCACGACCACGTCGATTGGCAAAAGGAGGCGCACGCCCTTGGCTTCCGCTTTCGCAAGCAGATCCCGAGCGCGACCCACCCAGTCCTCCTCGCGCAGCGAGGCGCCCACCGAGTAGCCTTGCGCAAGCAGGAAGGTAAAGCACATCGCCCCACCGATAAGCAGCACGTCAACCGTATCGATGAGCTTGTCGATGACCTTGATCTTGTCAGAAACCTTGGAGCCACCGAGTATCGCCACGAAGGGTCGCTCGGGACGTGCCAGCATCCGCGCAAAGGTCTCCATTTCGCGATACATCAAAAAACCGGCATAACTGGGCAGATAATCGGTGACGCCGACGATCGAGGCATGGGCGCGATGCGCGGCGGCAAAGGCATCGTCAACATAGATATCCGCAAGTTCGGCCAGACGACGCGCGAATTCCGGGTCGTTGGCCTTTTCGCCCGCATCAAAACGCAGGTTCTCGAGCATCAACACCTCGCCATCACGCAGGGCCTCCACATCGGCGGTGGTCTGCTTGCCTAAAATGTCATGGGTCAGGCAAACCTCCTGCTTCAGCAGCTTTCCCAATGCATGGGCGACGGGAGCAAGCGTATGACTGCGCTCATAGCCCTCGCCCTTCGGGCGACCCTGATGGGCAGCTACGATGACGCGCGCACGATTGTCGATGAGATAGCGGATGGTCGGCAGCACGGCTCGGATGCGCGTATCGTCGCTGACCTTGCCATCGACGACCGGCACATTAAAGTCCACGCGCAAAAGGACACGTCGCCCGGCCAGATCGGCTTCGTTGACCAGTTTCATCATGACATCATCCTGACCGCCAGATCCTTCACGCGTTGCGCGTAACCCATCTCGTTGTCATACCAGGCCACACAGGTGGCGAAGGTACCCTCACCGTCGAGGACCATGGTCAGCCCGGCATCAAAGACCGAAGAATGCCTGTTGCCGATGACATCGACGGAGACGATCGGGTCGCTACAGTACTCCAGGATTCCCTGCATCGGGCCCTCGGCAGCAATCTGCATCGCGGCATTGATGCTCTCAACGGTCGCGGGCCGCTCCAACTCCACGGTCAGATTGACCATCGAGCCGTCGGGCGTGGGAACCCGCGTGGCAAAGCCGTCAAGGCGTCCCGCCAGCTGCGGTAGCACCAGCGCTACAGCTTTGGCCGCACCCGTGGTGGTGGGCACGATGGACATCCCGGCGGCACGGGCACGACGAAGATCCTTATGCGAGCCGTCGAGCATACGCTGATCGCCGGTATAGGCGTGGACGGTGTTCATGAAACCGCGACGGACACCGAATGAATCCAACAGAACCTTTGCGACCGGAGCCAGACAGTTGGTCGTACAGGAGGCATTGGAGACGATGTTGTGCCGCTCGGGGTCGTAGAGCTGATCGTTGACCCCCATGACTATGGTGATGTCCTCATTTTTGGCGGGCGCCGTGATCAGTAC
>JAIRXA010000114.1 GCA_031268525.1 Coriobacteriales bacterium
ATACCGTGGTCTATCAGCCAGTGTCCGAAGCCCGTAGACTTCCCAAAAACGACCAGCAGCAGAAAGCCACAGACCGTAGGCGGCAGAACCATCGGGATGGTGAAGAGCGAATCGAGCACGCCTTTGAGGCGGCTGTTGATGCGCTGCGAGAACCAGGCGGCAAGGAGACCGAGCACGAAGACGAACAACATCGCCACGCCCGCGGTACGCAAGGAGACCCAGAAGGGACGTGCGTCGAGAGAGGAGAAGAAGGCTGCGACGGCGGCCCAACCCTCGGGGTTTTGGGTGATGGTGACCTCGCCAGCACTGGCGATACGCCCGCTGAGGGCAAAGAGTGCACCACCGCTACCGTCCTCACTGCCGTTCTCGGTAACACAGGCGTAGAAATAGCCCGGCTCGACCTCGCGAGCAAAGTCGTAGCGATAGGCGCCGCGCTCGACGGAGGGCTCCGAGGTGAACTCGTAGGTGATAGCGAGGCTGTTTAAGGGGGTACCGCCGCTGGCCGCCACTTCATCAAGCGCCTCAAGAAGGGCGATGAAGGCCTCGGTGTCATTGGGCTTGTCACGCACTGTCTGTGCCTGCGCCGCAGGGAGGTAGACAAGGCTCGTATGCTCGTCGATGACGATGACCGCAAAGGCATCCGGCCCTGCCATCGGGAAGCGGTATCCAAAGTAGGTATCCTCATAGGTCTTGTTTGTACCCTTGTGGGAGCGGGAAAAGTCCGTGATGCCCAGCGTGCCATCGATGACACGGGCAGCACTGCCCTCGGCTGAAACCTCGATGGCAGGTGCGGTGCTGGTGGTGGTAGAGGGTGTGGGAGTTGAGGGTGCGGTGTTGGCCAGTGCGGTGCTGGTGAATGCGAAGGCCGACGCAGAGGCAGGCGCGGAGGTAGCGTCGCTGTTATCGGCGGCCTGCGCCCATGCGGTCGTGGGAAGCACGCAGAACACAAGGCCGACAACATACAGGCAGAGCGCCACGAACGTGACGCTCTGGGTCTTGGTGCGGATATGTTGAGCGCTTGCCGTCTGCATAATCCAATCTTACCGCAGAAGCGAACCCATTGGGGGTGGACCTGTAGGTTCCGCCAGGCGTAGGGGCGGACTTCGTCCGCCCGCGTGAGTACGTGAGACGTTCCTTCCCGAGCGGGCGGACAAAGCCCGCCCCTACAGGGTGCACCTACAAATCCGCCCCTACAGGGTGCACCTACATCCGCCCCTGCGGGTGCGCCCCTACGAAGTTCGTTCTTAGAGAACCTGGAAGCCGTACTGTGACCATATCTGTTGTGCACCGGGATCGGTTAGGCAAAAGTTCAGGAAGTCCTGAGCCACAGCCGCATTGGGGCTACCCGCAACGACGGCGCCCGGATAGAGAATGGGCTTGTAGGCGTTGGCGGGAACCGTGTAGGCGACCTCAACACCGTCATAGCGATAGACATCGCTGGAGTAGACAAAGCCAATCTCACAATCGCCGGTGGCGACGTAGTTCGCAGCGGTGCCGACCTTATCGGCCAACACGATCTTGCCATTGATGGCAGCGTCGTACTCGCCGTCCTTGCCGGTATCGGAGCTGTACAGGCCGATGCTGTTCAGCGCCTGATTGGCATAGGTGCCAGCCGGAACCGTGGCTGCATCCCCGATGGCGATACGCGCGATATCGGCGGAGGTAACGGCGTTGAGATCAGCGATCTCGATACCCGAACCAGTTGCACGGATGATGACCAGATCATTGCCAAACATGTCAACACGGGTTGCCTCGTCGATGTTGGCGTTCTCGACCGCGGTGTCCATCGTGCCCTTGGATGCGGTGATCAGCAGGTCAGCAGTGGCGCCGGCGGCCAGCTGCTCAACCAGATCGCCGGAGGCCTTGAACTGCGATTCGGCAAAAGTCACCTCGGGATGGAGGGTGGTATAGAGCGCCTGAACCTCAGGCATGGCCTTCTCAAGTGAGTTTGCGGCAAAAATCTGCAGAACGACTGGCTCGGCGGCTGACACATCCGGAGGTGCGGTCGGAGGTGTGGTCGACTCTTCGGGGGCCTGACCGCCCCCACAGCCGACCAGCGCGAACGACAGAACGAACGCAGCCAAGCCACTGACGAGCAGTTTCAGAAATTGTCTTCTCTTCATCGTAGTCTTCCTTTCATGTTTTGATTTCCTCTTCCCCCTGTGACTATTCTATATCCGAATAAGAATAATCATGCCTGATCATAGGATGGGGTATTCTATTTGTCAATTGGTTTAGCGTTAAACGCGCCGAATGCTCTGGGCGGCGAGCTCACGCTGTTCGCGCTCCAGCACAAGATTCATGGCGGCAATGGCACATTCAAGCTGACCATCGTCGGGCTGACGAGTGGTCAGACGCTGCATCTGCAAACCGGGCCACAGCACAAACTGCACAAAGGGATTGTCGGGGTGCGCGCCGGCCCACTTCACCGTGACCTCGTAGGACAGCCCGGCGACAAGGGGCAGCAGGATGATGCGCGAGATGATGACGAGCACCAGACGGAGCAGAGAGCTGGTAACGCCGAGGGCGTCGATAAGGGCACCTACGGGAACAATCGTGAAAACGAGGATAGCGATGAGCATGGTCGTGAGCAGAAAAGCCGTGCCGCAGCGCACATGCAGACTCGGAAAGCGCCGCGCGTTGGCGGGTGTGAGCTCCAAGCCATGCTCATAGCAATGGATGGTCTTGTGCTCGGCACCGTGATAGGCGAACATCCGCTTGATGTCATTCATGCGTCCGATCAGCCAGATATAGAAGACGAAGATGGCAATACGCAGGACGCCGTCGACGATGTTCCATAGGAGAGTCTTTTCGCTGTAATCGCCCACGATCAGATTCGTGATGACAGCAGGCAGCACGATGAAAATGCCAACGCCGAGCAGCAAACCGAGCAGCATCGTGACCGTCATCAGGGACTTGGGTATCTCTCCCGCAGAATCGGGAGGGGTTTTGGGGGTGGTAGGCAGGGCGATTCCTGCGCCGTCATGCTCTTCTGCCGTAACATCGTGCTCTTCTGCCGGGTGGCCCTGCTCTTCTGCCGTGACATCACTCCCCTCGCCTTCCGGCGGTGTCAAAACATCTACCAGTACGTCGCTCTCTTCTTCCGTTTCGTCAGGGGCAAAGGCATGCTGAGCAGCGATATCGAGCGCCTTATACCCCAAAGCCAGCGATTCGACCATAGCCGTGCAGCCGCGGACAAGCGGTTTGTACATCCAGGAATTTTTGTCCCGACCACTTACCAGATCGTGTTCTTCCACATAGATGTTGCCGTTCGGCTCGCGCACCGCGACCGCCCAGTTATAACGCCCACGCATCATGATTCCCTCGATGAGCGCCTGGCCACCTACGTGCGTCTGGCAGACGACGCCTTCGGTGTCCTTGGCGCGCGTCCATTCGTTGCCCGCACGCACGGGCATTTCGAGGACGGTCTCGCCTTCGCCTGGGGATATATCATGACGCTTGCTCACGGACGAATCACCTTCTCAAAGGATTGGCCACAGGTCATTTTACCTTCCGTGCAGGGACCGCGTCGGCAGGGAGCGCCAGAATCCATAAAAATATACGGAGCGGTGGGTTCCACCAGATCGAGCATACGACAGGCAAGCTCCTGTATCTCCTGCTGCGCGCGATGACAACAACGCACCTCAAAGAAATGCAAGAGCTCGCGGATATTCATCGTGACAACGATTTTTGAGGTGCAGGCGTTGGGCAGCACAGAGCGCGCGTCCTCGGCCGGGATACCCGCCTCGATGAGTTGCGCGTAGGTTGCGTAGGCAATGTCGATGGCCGTACGGAATGCGGCGTGGGCCTCCGCGTCGGCGGCGATGCTTTGAGGCAGGACGACCTCAGGTTCGCCGGAACAGGCAACGTAGCGCTGGCTCTGCTGGTTATAGCTCGCCATACGATGCCGCACCAACTGGTGTGTGAGCGCCCGGCTCACCCCGTCGATCGCAAAGGTATAGCTCGCGTGTTCGAGTGCGGAAAAATGTCCACTTCGCATGATGGTTGCAAGCACCTTGTCAACCTGCGAATCACTCATGGTTTCCATGAGCTCGGCAGCCCCAATCGGCGAATAGCACAGGCGCGCGGCCGTGGCAACGGCGCGCTCGGGACTATTCGTATGGTAGAGAAGGGTAACCTGCATGAAAGCTCCTGACGTCAAGAAGAATTGCCTCTGCCTTTCCCCGGTCCTCCCGTTGGTTTTCTTGGCACACTGATCTCCCAAGCCAGTATATGATAGAGAAGGTCGGGCGAACCCGACCTCTCAACATACGTAGTGGAATGGTTGCCCTACTCGACCGGGGCTTCTGAGGGGGCGGCTGGGGATTCTGCGGGAGGTTCTACGGTGGCGTCTGCAGTGGCGGCGAGCTCGGGGGTCTCGATTGCGGGCACCACGGTGAGCTCAGGGGCGACAAGCTCAGGCACCTCGATGGCAGATGCCTCAGCGACAGGCTTCTCAGCGGCAGGTTTCTCGGTCTTCTCAACAAAATGTGCGGCCTTCTCAGCCTTCTTGACGGCCTTTGCCTCGCGGACAGCCTTTGCAGCAGCCTCGGCTTCGGCGGCAGCCTTCTGGCGTGC
>JAIRXA010000204.1 GCA_031268525.1 Coriobacteriales bacterium
CAGCGATGGGACGACGTGCAGATGTTAGACGAGCACTATTTGATGAAGCAGGTGAAATCCATCCGCAACGCCTGTGCACATGGGTTATCAACTTAAGTTGATAAGTGGTGTGCATGGCCTTTTCGATCGTGGCGTTGTCCTCGACGGTACAGGCGTAAGTGTCTGGTTAAGTATGCCAATATGCAGTGAGACGATGGAAATGGTGCTCTGCGCACCTTCCCTAGCCCAAATGATCAGGCTAAAGAACTATGCACAAGCAGGCGAACTGAGTTATGGAACTGTAGGGACGGATCTCAGTCCGCCCGCCTGAGGACGGACATCTTACGTACTCGCGCGGGTGGACTAATGTCCGCCCCTACGAAGAGCTTCTATGCAGACGCTGTTCGATGAACGTTTGAGCGTAACCCATCTCAATGCGCTCCTGTTCAAGGCGCGTGTTATTCTCGCGCAGACGGGCGAGCACCCGCATCTCAGGCTCGGTGAGGTGACCAATGAAAGCGTTAAAGGGCTTGGGCTCAATAACGGCCAGAGCGATAAAACGTTCCAGAGTCACCTCATCCATCAGGAGTGATTCTGTCTGAGGCAGGGCCTTGCGCACAAGACTGAGAATATGCAGCCCGTGGGTGTCAAGGTCTCCCCAATACAGCAGATGCGAAGCCTCAGCGATCCAGGGCACGTCGGCCAGCGCAGCTGCGTCCTTTCCCTGACCGAACACTGCAACCATGTGAGGGCCTGAGGGGAGAGCGGCCAGTGTCTGGGAGTTCTCGACAATCAACACCCACACAGGACGCCATGCGAGCCTTGCGAGCTCCGCGACAGATGCGCTGAACGCGCGAGGATCTCCATCGCTTACCCCTGAGACGTCCTCATCAAGCAGCCGCACGCCAAACCGTAGCGGAGACGAGGCAAGTCCCAGATCAGAGCTGTTGGTGAGTGTCGCCTTGAGCCGTTCCACGAGAGCGCGATGTTTCTCCAGCCATTTGCTGTCAACCCCCGGTATGGGCAGTTGTCGGGGGAGCATCCCGGAGCTTGGGTTTTCGACCAGCCAATTGACAACATCGATCAGACGATCCAACTCGCCCTCATCAAGGCTCTCCCTATCCGTCGTCAGTCCGGGCAAGGCCCCGCCAAGTTCCTGGTGAGGCCAGGCTTGACGCAGCCTGTCGACCGTGGCCACAAGACGCCGCCAGCTCTTCGCACTATGCGCCAGTGTCGCCATACTGGATGCGCCCTGCACCCACACACGCACCGGTAGCTGCTGCGCTCCCAAGCTTTGCCAGTTAACCGTCCTCCATTCGAGCCGTGCCACACATCCGACTGGCCAGGCCATCTGGCGCCACTGGGCTATCCATCGCGCAACCGAATCCATCCCCTGACTGGCTGCCGCCTCAGTCGGCGGATGGAGGGGTAGTGTGAAGTCGCAGTATTCTCCGTAATCGGCCATGTCGAGCCATTTTTGCTGAGAGCCGCGGTATCTCGTCTGTGCCCACGCGCCCATATCCTCGGGGCTGCGCATGAGGTTGTGCACGAGGCTGCGCGGGGAGCTTTGCTCTGACCTACCCTCTGTGCCGTGCGCCGAGCCGTGCGCAGAAGCCGAAGTGGTCACAGCGGATTGTCCTCATCCGAAACTTCCCATATGAGCTTCTCGCAGCGCGAGCCCTCATTTTCGCGACTGCTGACCTGCACGGCACCGCCCACGTAGGCCTCCAGAGTCTGAAGCATCTTCAGGGGCGTCGCAAGAAGCATCTGGAATCCAAAGGCATCAAAGACGTCCAGCCCTGCCTTCGTGAAGGCAGGATCGGTCTTGTCAAAGGCTTCGTCAAGGATGACCAAACCGTAGGAGGGTTGACCCGAACCCTCGCGGGCGAGCTGGTAACGCAGGGCGGCGGCGAGACAGAACACGACCAGTTTCTGTCGTTCACCCCCAGAAAGTCCGCCGGCACCCGTATAGACATCCCCAAGCTCATGCGTATCTGCGTCGATGACGTCGGCTCTGAACTTCACGTGCAGGCGCGTATCGAGGCACTGTTTACGCCAGAGTTTATCGGCGTCCTCCGAAGAAGCCATTCGTTTGAGTAGTCGCTCCAGCCTGAGGAAGCGTTCCTCTGCGCGCTCGCGCTCCTCACGATTTGGCTCGAGAATCATCGTATCCTCCAAGGAGCCGGAGGCGATGGCGTTCAGGTCATCGAGAAATTCCCGGACATCGCGCGTTGGGGAGTCGATAACGCGCAGTTTCAGATGCTTACCCGGGGCGTATTGTGTCTGTTCGAGCGAGCGGTTGATGGGATCGACACGCGATCTGATCTCGCTGCGCGAACGGGAGATCATCCGGGCGATGGTCCCGATGTTGTTGCGAGACTGCTTTTGCAGCAGGGTGAAGAAACGGTCTTCGAACTCGGGCAGACGGTCAGCCCGCAGGTTCCTGAGGATGACGAGGTATTCGTCGAGGTAGTCTATCTCGCACGCAAGATCGGCGGCGGGACCCGGCCACTGGGTCCTATACGTGTTCATCACGCCCACGCAGGAACTCTCGACCGTGCGCAACTTCCCGGAGATTTTCTGCTCCTCTTCGCGTAGTGCGGAGCCCACCTGTCGACTGGCCATCTCCGGCTGCGTGAGCCCTGTCTGCTCAAAGCGGGTCGTAAGGCTCTGTGCCACCGCGTCGGGAACTGGAGCGAGCTCGGCCAGACGCACAGCCGCTTCATCTCTGTGCTGTTGCTTCTGCTCGCAGTTCTGCTGCTCCCGCGTGTGACGATTGCGGCAGTCCGTGAGCATCTTTTCGGTTTCGTCAAGGGCCAGCTCCGCCTGTTTCAGCTGTCCCTGCGCTTCGAGCAGACCGCCGTTGCTCGCATGGAGAGCGTCGATCCGCGCGTCCAGCTCATCGAACTCCTCACGCACACCCTCCACGTCGATGGAAGCCCACTCCAACTGGCGCAGGTCGCTGAGGCGCTGCATCAGGCTTTGCCGCTTTCCGTAATCGTCATCCCTCTCGTCCCGCTGCCGTGTCGCTTCGCTTTCCTGCGTGCGAAGCTGTTTGAGTTCGGCTTGCAAGGCCGCCCGCTTCATCTCAATCGACGAGCCCAACATCCACGTGCTTGGATCATCGATCCTGCCGCGGTCATCCTTCTCATGACGCGTTGCTGAATGCTTCACCTGACCAGCAAGCGTGACTCCTCGCTTGGCCCCCCGTAGTTCAGATGCCGTTGGGACACACAGGTAGTCAAAGCGGTGGATAAGCTCTGACCGCAGCCATTCGGAGGACTCTCCCTCACCGACCGCCACCTTGTACACAAGGCTGCGCCCATCCTTCGGATCGCTGGCAGCGTCAAAGTCCTGCGGCACGCGCAGATAGACCAGTCGCATACCCAGATGGTTGCGGTCGACATATTCACTGACCAGCGGATAGAGCTCCTCGGGTACGAGCAGGGTCTGCGCGAGACTTCTCAGCACCCTCTCGATTGCCCCCGTCCATTGGGATTCTTCGGCGCGAACACTGATGAGCTCCCCGGCAAAGCCGAGGCGTTCGGGCTCTACGCCGGCAGCCTCGACCAGCTTTGCGCGTAGGTCGAGCAGCCTCCCATCCAGTGCGGAGCGCTGTGTCTCCAGAGTTCGCAGCTGCTGTTCGATCTGCTCTCGGTCGCGTTTTACCTGATCAGCATGGGCCGTCAGGGCATAGCGCGATTCGCGCTCCGGGGCACTCTCATCCAGCTCCTGAAAACAACGCTCGACCTGCTTCAGGAAGTCGCCCTGTTGATCGGCGGCAGAGGGAAGCTCAAGGCCTGCCTCTCTGGCGACAGCCGCGAGTTTCGTGCGCCTTTCCTGAGTCGATGCAAGACGCTGAGCACAGAAGTCCTTCTCCTGACGCAGAATATCAAGATCACGGCCCCCAAGCCCATCGACCCTGCGCCGAGCAATCTCCTGATCCGCACGTCGTGAAGCCAAAACCTTCTCGGCCTTGACTACCTCATTCTCCAGGGCGGCGAGACGCTGTGTGAGCTTCTCCAACTCAACATCGGCACGTGCTATGCGCCGCTGAAGCGTAAAGGCCTCCAGATGAGTCTGCTCCATCGTAAGCGCTCTGTTCTGTTCGATGAGAGCTTGGCGCCGTTCGGCAAGGTCATCGAGTTTTGAGAGGGTCTCCGTCTGACGACGGGCGTCAACAACGGCATGGTGGGCGGCGGACAGCTCATCGAACTGCTCAATCGCCTGATCAGCGAGCTCGAAGGTCTCGGGCGGATCGAGCATGAAGTCGCGCAGAAGCACGTCGAGACTTGTGAGGTTTTTTGCCGACTGGGTCTTGTGCAGCAAAAGCTGCGCCTGCTCATTTTCCAGACCAAAGCACCTCTGCATCTTCTGCGCGAAGCCTGAATACTCGGAACTGACGACCCAAGAGGGAAAGGCCGCCTTCATCCGACGCATATCGAGACCGTTTTCGGCATAGGGTTCAAGCGAGTTCAGCTCGACTTCTTCCTCGGCGACGACAAAGAGACTACGGACATCCTTTGCGGAGTTCGCGCTGCTGACAACGTGCAAAAGGCGTATGAGACTGGTGATTTTGCCCAAGCCATTGCTGTATGTGAGGCAGATGGCACTCCAAGCCGCGCCGGGACGCAGATAGGCGGTCACAGGCTCCCCTGAGTTGGCGTCAGCCTCACGCTTGTAGGCGCCTCGCACATAGGTGAGCAGATTGCGTGATCGGTCACCTGCGCCGCCTTCCTGCGCGGCCGCGTTCAACCTGAGCTTTGCGGGGCGTACCAAAACCGCAGCCAGCGCGTCGAGCAGCGTGGACTTGCCCGAGCCGGACTCGCCGGTGATGAGCAGACCGCTGCGGGGAACCGGCAGATCGAGATAATGATCGAAGGTGCCCCAGTTTATCAGCTGCAGGCGTCGCAGACGATGCTGTCCGGGTGCGTTCATCACCGATCCTCCGTATCGTATTGGGGCGGGATGGGCGCGATGGATGTGGATGTGGAGACGGGCGGGGTCGATGGGGCGGCCGAAGCGTCTGGAGTTGGGGCCACTGCTGGAGCGCCCGAAGCGTCTGGAGCGTCTGGGGCGGCCGAGATGTCTGGAGCGTCTGCGGCGTCTAAGATGTCTGGAGCGCCCGAAGTGCCATCATCATTTTCGGCAAGAAGCCGACGGACTTCTCTGGTAACGGCGATAACCTGATCGGCGTCAAAAACGAGCCTGAGAATCGGGGAGACCTCAAAGCGGTCGTCCTCGGCGGTGGGAAGCAGTACCGATTGAGCCTTCATCTTGTCGATGGAGGTACGCACCCTTTTGCCAAAGCCCGCCTCGTCAATCTGCAAGACATTGCGATAGACGCTCATCTGGTCAACAATGTCCGTATAGCCGACAAAGACTCTTCGCCCGCTAGCCTCAACGTTCAGGAGCTGTTCGCGCAGGAACAGGACCAATCCGGTATCGATGAGCGTGAGGCGTTGGCTTCGTATCACCCGGGGCAGTTCAACCTCATCCGACTCCATGTTGCGCACAAAGGCGATTCCCGCGTCGGTATCTACCACCAGCTCTAAAAACAGGTCGCCCAGGCGCTCTCTGAGTTCAGTTTCGGCTCTCAGAAGCGTTGCCCAGTTTTTGGAGTGGCGCTCTTGGGAGACATAGGGCCCTCTGAGCAGCTGCACCAGCACCTTACGAGTGGCCTCAGGCAATCTCCCGCAGTCCGAGGGAGTAAGGCCCTC
>JAIRXA010000159.1 GCA_031268525.1 Coriobacteriales bacterium
CGCTGCCTGCCAGTGATCTCTCGGTCGTCACGAGTGGCCCCTATGAGCGCGGATTCGAGGCCGAAGGCCGCTTCTATCATCACATTCTCGACCCGCAGACCGGATATCCGGTCGAGACCGATCTGGCAGGGACGACGATTATCTCCATAGATTCGACGGTCGGCGACGTGCTGTCTACGACGAGCTTTTTGCTCGGTCATCAGGCTGCTTTTGACCTGCTGACGTCACGTGCCGACACTCAAGCGCTGCTTATCGATACGACCGGGGAGGCCACCCTTGTCGGTGGTGCGGAGGTTGACTTGCTGTGAGCTTCAACACACCCTTAGATCGTCGCAGCGTAGTGGTCGTCGTTGGCATCTTTGTCGTTGCACTGCTGGCCTGGTCGGCCACTGCCTTCGGTGTTGGTGGCGGTAAGCCTACAGAAGTGGGACAAGACGGACAAGACGGAACAGCCCCTCTCGACACCCACTTTATCGTGCGGATCACCGATGGTGATGGCATGATTCATGAACTGCCGCTTGACCAGAACGCCCGTTTGGAGGTCAGCACCGCACTCGGCAGCAACCTCATCGCCATCAGCGACGGAATGGCCACGGTTGAGGAAGCCGACTGCCCGGGCGGTGACTGCATACGTCAGCGCAGCATCAATACCCCCGGGCAGACCATTATCTGTCTGCCACATCGTTTGGTTGTTGAGATCGTACAAAGCGACGAGCGCCCGCAGGCTATCCCCGCGACGCCCGGCCAGAGCACCGCAGATCCGCAGGCTACCTCCGCGACGCCCGGCCAGAGCGGCGAAGCCCCATGCTGCACCCCATCCCCGGGGGAGCGACCGCAAAGCCAGAACACGGGGGCGTCCTTATGAGCCGCACTCAGAAACTTGCTGCGGTAGCACTTCTGGCGGCGACGGCCTATGCATTGGGCTACGTTGAATCCCTGATTGTGCTCCCGACAACGATTCCCGGCGTCAAGCTGGGCTTGGGCAACATTTGTGTTCTGCTTGCGCTCTATCTCATCGACGCTCGCGCCGCCTGCGCAGTCATGCTGCTCAAAGTCGCTCTCTCAGGGCTGCTTTTTGGCTCACCCGCAACCCTGCTCTACAGCGCAGCGGGAGCCCTGTTGGCCTTTGGAGGCATGTGGCTCCTCAAGGCCTGGGGCGCCTTAAACGTCGTGGCGGTCAGCGTCGTGGCCGCGGTGCTTCACAATCTTGCTCAGGTGCTTACGGCGGTCGTCTTGTTGCAGACTCCCGCCATCGCGCTCAATCTTCCGATGCTGACCATTATCGCCTGTATCACGGGCATCGCAACGGGCACCGTTGCCTCACGAGTCATCTCTGCCTTGCGCATTCATCAGGCTACGGCAACGAGGAAGGAGGGATCGAAAGGGACGAAGAGGAGATCTCGATGTGAACGCTACCCAGATAAGACACGAAAGGAGTTTCTATGAGAAGGAAGCGAATCATCTCTGCCATCTGTGCCTTGGCGATGTCTGCCAATCTGATGGTCGGGGTACCGGCCTTCGCTGAGAGTGGAGAGGAAGCTGGCACGCAAGGCGGGACGGGTGGTGCAACCGTCATCCCGCAGAGTACCGGCGTCAGCTATGAGGGCGGCTACAGCGTTACCGACCCCAGCACAGACGAAGTGGTCAACTACATCCTGTTGGAAGTGGATGATAGTGACTACGATGATGTGGTCTATAAGCTGGACGATACGGAGCTTGAGCCGAGCGAGGTTCTGACAGACAGCGGCCAGGCGACCTTTGTTAAACTGGAGGTGCCAGCGGCCCTTGCGGGCCAGACGGTGACCCTCACAACGACTGGCGCGGACAGCGACCTGAGCGAGTCCGTAAGCATCCCTGCTGATGGGGTCGGAGCGCCGACGGTGTTGTACGGTGAGAAGCGCATGGACTTCAGCGAGTTCTTCTACGACATCACAGAAGATGTCACAGAGGTGCATCCCACAACGACAAGCTTCGCCACCGATGGCACGGTTGCGACGCCGACGCTCTTCATTGCTCAAGGTACCAGATCGGGCAACAACTATCCAGATGGTATTAGCTGGGCCACCAGTTCGGCTTATCCAGCCGTTGACACGATTTCCTCGGCGACCTTCGGCGATGCGGTGCACTTCATGCCGTCCAAGGGTCTGGAACTCAACTACTCCGGTGCCGACATCAATACGCAGGGTGAAGGCCATGCGGCAACCGGTATTCTGGCTGTACAGGTAGGTGTGGACTTCGACCTGTATGCCAACGCTTCGCTGCTTGAGCAGGCCAGTGAGGGTACCGCGCAGACCGCAGCCGTTGCTGCCATCGTTGAGGCGAGTGATGCCGAGGCGATCACCTGGATAGACGAGACAGACGTCTACAAGGCGAAGTACCTCTTTGTGGATGGCTCTTGGGGCGCGCGCGATGCCACGGCTCTCAACGATGTCTACGACGACCATCCGGTGCCGAGTGAACCCAGCACGTCGTATGGGACAACTTGGACGACCCGTCAGTTTACGGTGAACTTCAATCTTTCGGCCAGTGGCCTGACGACCGAGGGTTGTTGGGACAACTACCTCGATTACGCCTATGGTGGCTATGTTGAGAACAAGTCGACCGGCGAGCGTCAGCCACTGGTCTGGTTGCAGAACCTGTTTTCTCATCGCATGCACACGAACTTCGATGTTTCTCTAAACGACTCGCTGTTCGCGCGTTTGGCGCTCGATTATCCTGATAACTATAAGATTGTCCTGTATGCCGATGGTTTTGAGGACTTTGTCGTCGACGACATCCATCTCAAAGATGTTGCCAACGTGAGTGCGACCATCGAGCAGGGCACTACCTTCTACGTTGATCCTACCGATCAGGACACCTGGTTTGAGGGCGGCGAACTGCATATCCAGCAGGTCAGCAATCCAGCGGCGGCAGCTACGACGGCCCGGCTTTACAAGGGTGCGATCGAGGTCGAAAGTAATCTCTATGCGTTCTCCGAGGATAGTGGCGAAGTCACCCTTGCCTTTGACGATGACTTCTTCCTTGACGAATTCCAGGGTGCCTACACCATCCGTTTTGTCGCCGATTCCGACGACGTGGCTTCCCTGCCGCTGAGCTTCACGGTCAACAAACTGGTTGACTGGCCGACCTTATCTGTTGAAGATGGGGCCACCGGTGTTGCGGATGCCAATGTGCAGGCCACACCGCTTGCTGTGCCGCAAAACAAGAGCGTCAGCCTGAGCAACGCCAGTTTGGCACGCACGCTTTTGACCAGCGGACGAGGCAGCGTCAGCTCAGTTGCCGACCTTACCACCCCAGAAGCTGTCGTTGTGGTGACCAACGTTCTCAAGCGTGCGTCCTCAAACGACCCCTACACCATCGATGCCAGTACTCTGGTGGTGGGCCATACCTACCGCATTACTCTGGCGACGACAAACTATGCGGTCGAGACGGCTCCGGACACCTACAGCACCTCACTCGTATACTATCTTACTGTTGAAGAACCCCTGAGCGGACCCGATGTGGATGGCGAAGTCGTCTATATCACGAGCTTGCTTCCGGGAGATCGGGCCATCGATATTTATGGCAATTCCCGTGTTGCAGGCGCTCAGGCCATCGTCTGGCCAAACCACGGTCTGGTCAACCAGCGTTTTGTCTTGGAGTCTGATGGAGACGGTTTCTACCTCATCCGAAGTGTTTCCAGCGGCATGGTGTTGGATATAGAAGGTGGAACTCCGAGCCTGTGGGCGCATATCGTGCAAAATGTTCAGTCTGACGCCGACAGTCAGCTCTGGAAGATCGTCAACGAGGGCGGCGGCGCCTTCTCTCTCCATCCAAAGGGCAACAATGCTCTGAGTATCTATGTCCCGGGAACGGTAGGGGCGACCAACGCTCTGGTCCTGCATCTGAGCAGTGGGCATGACAGCCAACTGTTCGCCTTCACGCCGGTGCGTGTTGCGGGTCTTGACGACGGAGTCTACAACCTGACTTCGGTTCGCTCAGGCTTGAACCTGGACATTTTTGGAGCCGCTTCCTCAGAGAGAGCAGCGGCAATCGTCTGGAACGGACACAACCGCGCCAATCAGCGCTTCATATTCACCTATGAACCCTCAACAGGCTTCTATACCATTCAGGCGGCACACAGTGGCCTGTATCTGGATGTTGAAGCCAATGGCGTTGCTGGAGCACGGATCATCCAGTACCACGCGACCGGCGGCCTGAACCAGCGCTGGATCATCGAGGAAGATGGGCAGGGTTCCTACACCATTCGTTCCGCAAGTCGCGGACTGGCCCTTGATGTAATGGGCAATTCGACTGCACAGGGCACGAGTGTCATCGCCTGGACCTCCCACGGGCGTGTCAATCAGCTCTGGAGCATAGACGCTGCCTGAAAGGCTTGATGCCGCTGTACTACATCAAGCACCTGCGCAGCCCAAAAGGAGAGGCCTCTGCCCGTGCGGAGGCCTCTCCTGTCAGGTAGGCGGCGAGGGTGCGCGATGGAGGCTTTGGATCAGCCGCGGGGATATCGGGGGGGGCTACAAGGTATTTCAGTCTGTGTGCGAAGACTCGGTTTTGGTAAGTTTCGTCTTCGCATTCTTACGAAAACCGATTGCCCCTGCTGGGCAGGCGTCGGCACAGTCCCGGCATTTGGTACATTCAGACAAGGGACTTGACTGTTCGGCGTGGTGCAGATCTATCTCCTCACAGCAGGCATCCTTACAGTTTGTACAGTCCAGACCTTGAGAAGTCCGCAGGCATTTTTGTTTATCCACCTTAGGTCGAAGGTTCGTATTCAGGGCGCTGATAAGCGAGAAGAGAGCCCCCAAAGGGCAGAGCCTGCGGCACCATTTCCTGAAGACCAATAATTCTAAAGCCAAAACCACAGGGAATACCAATAAGAGCCAGGAAGGCTCGTTGAAGCCAATCAGGCGCCAGAGTCCGATAATCGTGGCACAGGTCAGGCCAATCGGGCAGATCAGACAAAACACGGGAAATCCGACTACTGCGGTTGTTGCCAACGTACCGAGCAAGACGAGGAATCGGGAATCCAAACGTATCCTACTCGGCCGATCGGAGTGAAATATCGAGGGCTGCAAGGGCGATTCCGGCCGAATCGCTGCAATCGTGAGCGGCTCTGGTTCAGGGCCCCTGCTCTGAGATGACAGCATTCGTGTCAGGGGAACGGGACATATCCAGGCACAAAAAACCTTGCCGAGCACCAGTCCGACAAGAATGATGCATAACAGAGAGGTTATCGCCAAGGGGATGACACTGCGGCTGGCAATCATGATTTCCAATGCGCCAAGCGGGCAAACCAAGGCTATGCTGCGAATACCGAGGGAAGATAAGGTACCGGGAGCCAATCTGGTCATCAGTCCAACGACGACCAGAGCAAGGAACGCTACCATGGTGGTCGCACGAATTGTCCTGGCTGTCATCCTCTTTTTCATGGCGCTCTTTCTGCGATCGTAAAAATGGGCGAACTTAAAGCCCCTTGGTTTCGAGAGCCGATACTTCGATGCCACGCCTCAGGCCGCCCTGATAGCTGAGTAACCTGGATGATGGGCAGAGGTTTTCACAGACTCCGCAACCATTGCAAAGATCAAGGTCAACCAGCGGCCTTCCATACTCATCAAGGGTAATCGCCTGGTAAGGGCATTTTGTGGAGCAAATCGTGCATACGCTTGGGCCAGCCCACGCGATACAGCGATCCCTATTGATGACTGCGACTCCCAGCTTCAACTGGGTTTTGCAAAATACCTCATCTGGTAAGCCTGCGAACTCAAAGCATTCAGCCTTATAGGAAGGTAAAGCTCCCGTCGGACAGACCTCAGCACACCTACCACAAAAGGTGCACCATCCCAGCCGGAAATCAAGTTTTGGGCTGCGCACCGCAAGCAATCCGTCTTCGAGTCTGGCGGGAGCAATGGCCTGTGTTGGGCAGATACTGCGGCAGCGATCGCACCGTGTGCACAGTGCAACGAAGCCGTCCTCATCCTGACCGCCTGGAGGCCTGATCAGATGGACATCAGCCGGTAAGAGTTTTACGACGGCCCCCAGGGATACCAGGCCGACGACCAATCCCGTGGCGCTTACGAAGTCTCGTCTATTCAGACCGATTCTATAATCCATGGTTGCCACCGTATCGCCTCAGGCTATATCCAGGCCGGGTCTTCGTCTTCTATCAGTGCTGAATAATCCTGGTCGAGGTAAGCGACGGCGAACGAAGCCAGACCCTTATAGAAGTCGGTTTTGGCAAAACGGATGACCTTCTCAGCAAACAGAGGCACCCAATTGATCAGATGGGATTCCATGAAATCCTTTTGCGCCTGGATAAACCTTTCAACTTCAGGTATGTTGCCGACATCAAGGACCTCGATACTCTCATTTATCAAGAATGCCAAAAACTCCAGCTCCAGTGCCAAATGATCCTCGCAATCATGCCATTCGGCGCTCTTGCCAAGACCGAAGCGGTGATACCAGCCGAGTGCATCATCGCGCGCTTCTTGCATCAGCAAGCCCTTTTCACTGGTATAGACCGATTCAAAAGGGTATGCAGCTGTTTTATTGGTGGAACTGGCCCCACAAAAAACCTTGGCATAGTCCCTGGCAAGATCGAGTGAAGACGCGGCAGGGGACGCCAGATATCCGCGCATCAGGCCGATTCCGTGGCCTAAGTTCGATGGCAAGGCATCGTCAGCCTCAAGTATCTCACTGGTCTTGAGGCTTTCCAGAAACCCGTCGTCTATCTCCACTCTGAACAGACGGGCCAACAGACCATAGACGTGCATTCGACCACACATCACATCACGGGATTGCGCAAGGTTCGCTGTATTCATGACGGTACCCTCGTCCTTTTTAATGTGTCAGCGGTGCATCCGCATGGTCGTTGGGGTCACACGAATGCGCTGACTGCTTCGGGTCTAATAGATGAAAACAGATGCTCCGGCGAAATAGAGCAAGGCTCTGAAGGCCAGACAACCAACCACAACCAGAGCAATGCTGGCGGCCGTACTGCCTCTCATCAGCCTGGGCGTGCCGACCTCAGCTGCTTTTTTGGCCACGAATAAGATGATCATAGGCAGAACAAGACCCAAGACGACCACGGCCCCCCACAAGGCAAAGGCCAGATCTCCCGAGAGCAAACGGGTTCCAATGGTGGATGGATCAACCGGCGGCACCGTAGTGATATCGGAATGGAGCACTTCGGTATAGACGGTACCCGGCAAAGTTGCGATGTAGAAGACATAGGCAAGGGTGATCAAGGCAAAGGCCCCCAAAGCCAACAATGCTACGGTAACCAGTCGAGAGCCCTGTGTTGCATCTGACTTGCCCATAACCAGTATCAAGGCAGTAATCAGCACACCGAGCAGTATCGCATTAATTAAATAATATATAGGTAATAAAATAGTGTTCCAGGTAGGAATCGACGCCATCATATAAGAATGCCCTACGACTGCCACGAGTACCAGGGACAGTACTACAGAGATCGCTTTGATCATCTTGCCGGCGTCACCCCTCCGCCTGAGCTGGACAAAATAGACCACCATCATGATACCGACCAGAGCCATCATGATTATTTCCTGGTTGATACCCGATGAGATATTACCGAACTGCCCAAAGTAGCGTGCAGGGTTTTGCAGGTGTAATACGCTGGCGCCCCCACCGATGATCAAGGCGGCAAAGGCAACGATGAGCCCGGGCAACTGTATCTGCCGGTAATCCTCTCTCAACGAGACTACTGCGATAGAACCAAAGGTGCCTGCGGACAGACAGATGAAAGTAGTAAAGACTATCAAAGGCCACTGCAGCTCCATGATTACAGCCTCCATTTCTGCTTATCGAGGATATAGACACCGGATGGATCATTGCCAACATTCGGTAGTGTGTGGGCCTTATCTCCCGCCGCGGCCACCAACCTGGATACTTCACTGTCGGGGTCATCAAGATCCCCAAAATGCAGTGCTTTGCCCGTGCAGGCACTTACGCACTCAGGTTGTCCACCAGCAGCAATCAGCTGCTGACACGGCGCCGGCCACGGCATCTTTGTCCGAGTAGCGCCTGTTGGAGCGCCCCTCGACGAGCTTGAAGCCGGGCCATTCCTTCCCGTGGTTGATCGCTGCGTCGAGCGCGTATGCCTTGATGTCGTTTGCCCACGAGGTGATGTCGTCGAGCTTGCCGAGGATGCCGCCAATCTCTTCGTCGGTGAGGATGGGAGGCATGGCGAACTCGTACTTGGCGAGCGACAGCTTCTCTTCAGCCCGCGCACGGCACCTTGCCTCGGCGCGGCAGAACCGGCAATGTTCGCCGGGCTCGTACTCGCCGCCGCCCTCGAACGCGAGTACCGCCTTCGGCAGCAGCACGTCCTGTGCCCAGAGGTAGAGATCTGCCTTCGGCACCGACCACGTTGCGACGTTCTCGCGACGCGGCTGGTAGATGGTCATTGTCACCTCGTTGATGTCATAGAGCGGGTCGAATGCCTCAAGGGCTCCGAGTGCATAAAGCATCATTTGCGGGTTGCCTTCGGCCTCGACCACGACGCCCATCCCGTATTTCAGGTCAATGATGTGGAGCGTCCCGTCGGCGATGACGATGGAATCCCCCGTGCCGAAGCCGCCCTCGACGTATCGGGAGAAGTCGAGCCGTTGCTCGATGAGCACGAGGGGGTCAGGGCAGGACAGGCGCGCTTGCTTGACCGTCTCCGTCACGAACTCGACGTAGCCGTTCGTATAGGCATCCATCTCGTCGCTCTCGTATTTGGAGACTGGCTTGCGTGAGCGCATCTTCAGAGCCTTGCGCAGCTTGTGCTCCGCGAGCTCATGCGCCGCCGTGCCTTCTGCAGCCGCCTCGCTGACGTTCTCGTCGAACTCGGACTCGAGTCGCGCCGAAGGGGTGCAGGTAAGCCACCTATGTGCGCCGGATGCCGACAATAGAGTGTGCTTCTTAACCATTGCCCAGCACCTCTGCATCCGCGAGTAGTGCTTCGTACCGCTCGGGGTTAATCTCGGAGAGCTTGCCCGCGCCGTGCTTCAGCAGGAGCTCCCGAACCTCGGCTGTGTAGCCGTCCCGGCTCTTCTCCGCGAGCACCCCGCGCACTTCTTCAAGTGAAACCGCCTTGGCGTCCTGCGGCGGCTTCGTCTCTGCCAGAGGGGTGGACTTCCCACCGTCTCCCACAGGAGCGTCGAGCCCTGCGAGGATGTCCCGCACCCGGCTGAGGTTCGTGGCCAGTTCTTCCAATAACTCAGTTCTGCTCATGTTCCGATTTCTCCTTCCCTGACCTCCCGAATTTCGACCGTCTCGACCGAATCGCCGGGGTTACCACGATTAGGCCGACCTTCTCGCCGAACAAGACGTTCAGCAGCTTGTTCCGCAGGCATAGCCTTCCGCTTTTCAGCACGGGGTCTCGGATGCCTCCGGGCGTGGCCACATTGATGGTGACCTTGTGTTTCAGACCCATTCGTCTGCCTCCTTTCCGGGAGCGGCGCATCCGCCCCACAGGGATATGCGACGGATGTGTGAAATTCGAACCGCTATTCGGAGAAGAATTTTTCGAGGTCTGAGATAAACTGCTTGTGGCGCTTGCGAATCATCGTCTCGGACACACCGTCCTCGGCTGCGATGCTCACGTTGGTACGCCTGCCCTTGTAGACGCGCTCATAGAGCGACCGCATCTCCTGCGAAAGCCCCTCGATGAACTCCTCCACCATCTCCATCCACCGCTCTTGCTCGACGGCGTCAATTTCGGCAAGGAGGATGGTCTCGGGGTTGAGGGAGGAGTCGGCAAGCCAAGGATTGATGTCGTCGAACCCCTCTTCGCCGTCGTCGGAGCCGTATGCCTCATATCTGGCAGGGCAGCCATAGTCCTCGCGGCGCCCAGCATCGACCTCTTCATCGTCGATAGAGTGGAGGAGCAGGATGTCGGCTTCCGTGACGCCGTTCACTCCAGGGTGTAGCTCAACGGCGATGCTGCCGTCGGCATTGTAATAACGGTAGGTTGTGCGGTTCTTCTCCGCAGTCTTAAAACGTCTTGTCATTGTTTGGCCTTTCCGGGGCCAAACGCGAAAGACGAAAGAGCCGGGCGCTTACGAAACGCAAATGGCCGGGTGGGTACGAATCACGCTTCGTAACTCACCCGGCCATTCGGTAGCTCGCGCTCGGCTCCATTGCTCGGTGTGAACTGGTATTGGCTTGTGTTACTTCTTCTTCGACGGTCGCGTCTGCGACAGGGCGCTGCCCGCGACTGACTTGGTCTTGGCGCTGGTGCGCCCGTCCCTGAGCAGCGACGATGCCTTGCGGGCGACGCCACTCGAGGTCTGCTTCGGATTGCTCTTAGCCATGCTTTTCACCTCCTTCCGCTTCAACTGTCACCATCTCGTGGACACCAGCCCGCTATGCGGACTTCATGGTGGATTCCTTGGTGCAGGGAACCGAGACCACTTTCTTGCAGTGTGGGCACTTGAGCTCGATACTAACCCTGTCTTTCGGGAGACAGGTGATATCGAACGCGCGCTTGCCACAGTTAGGGCACTTCATCTTTGTCATCGCATCAACCTCCTTTCTATATCGCTAACACGCTACTCCGCTTTTTAGCGAAGTAGAAAGTCAAAAAAATATGAGCCTCTATACCGCTCATCACGTCACCTTATTAGCCCAAGTTCAGACATGCGGATTTCCGCTGCCTGCTTGGACACGGAATAGAAGGCAGCCATCTGCTCGATGAGCCATTTGTCGGGCGGCATCAGCCCCGCTTTGATGAATGCGTTCTCTTGGCTTTTGTCAAGCAGCCGGTCGAACACGGTCTTTACGGTCTGGATGGGCATGAGGATCCGCGGCGCGATGCCTCGTGCCTGCCACTCCATCCAGTCCTCGTCTGACCATCTGCCTTGCTGGGATTCATCCGGCTCATCGGCGGGGCAGACGAACTTTTCAATAGGCTGGACGGCGTTTAGGATGTGATAGTTGCGGTGCTTGTGCCAATGGAGTGCTTCGTGCGCCATCGTGTTGTGCAGGCAGCCGACGTTGCGCTTCGCGAGCGTGTCAGGGTCGATAATCATCGTGCCGTATCTGACTTTGATTTCCCGGTATTCGTCATTCTCCTTGTTGTAGATTTCCGCCAGCCCCGTTGTGAAGCACATCATGCCGAGAACGCTGAAGTCCTCCGTCAACCGATGCTCGTGGATACGGAGCCCCATTTTCTTCTTGGCAATATGCTCAATCGGCACAGCCGACGGCGTGGTCAGCGCATCCGGCCAATATTTCTGGAGAAACTCCGTGGCCTCGTCGTCGAACTGTGCTTTGCTGATACGGGGAACGTACCCCAACTTGAGGATGTCATTCATACGCAATTACCCCTTGTCGATATCCTCGACGACCTTTTTCCAAAAGTCGTCACCGAGATTCTTCTCGTTTGCGCGTCGCAGGGCGACACGGACGTGCGGGATATCCTCGTTCATGAGGTACTCCGGCAAGTCCGGTGCCGCCTCGTCGCGCTCGCGCCCTGCGAGGTCAAACATCTCCGCCCGCTCGTCAGGCGTCAGCTTGAGCAGGCCGGCGATTTTCTCAAGCATCCTCATCTCCGGGGGGTTGCGGCGCCCCTTGATGATGTCCGACAGGTATGTCGCGGTCGTGCCCATCGCCGCCGCGATGTCCTTGAGCATGATGTCACCGCCGCCAGCCGCCCTGCCTCTGCGCTTTTCGTCTATGTACCTTCCAAAATCTCCGTTCATCGTCTTGCTCCTTTCTTTCCTCTCTGAAAAGCGAAACCGCTACTTCGCTTATCTGCTAATTAGTGTACTACGGGACTATGTGCCTGTCAACAATAAAAAATCACGCCCTGTAGGGCGTGACCGTTTTGCTATCTCGCCGCCTCCACGTAGGCGAATGACTGTGGAGCGCATCGCAGCCCATAGTCAGAGAGCACCTTGGGTTTTGGAAACTTCTTCACGTTGCTCAATTTGTAGGCCACAGCACGTTCCTTGCCCTCATAGTAGGCTTCGTAGAACTCCTTGCTGATGCCCGAAAGCTCGCAGGTCATCTGCCAGACGATGTCAATGGTGTCCTCGATGACCTCCTCAATCCACGCCTCTGCAACGACCATCTTCTCCGGGGCAGTCGAGTAGATGAGGATTTTGTTGACGCTCTCGCGGCAGCGCACCTTGCGGAACTCATACTGCTTCGTCCCGCTGAGGATGTTCTCGACGTGCTCGGGGTTAATTGATAATAACATCTGATACATTGACATTACCCTCCGTCAAAATCTGCTTGAACTCATCCGACGACAATTGGACTTCCGTGGGGTATTCATTGCCGCCCGCCCAATAGCTATGCTTGTCAAGCCAATCCATGTTCACGTTGTTTCCTTCGCCGAAGTAGCCGTAGTACAGCATCTCGATGACTACGACGTTGTTGTCGTTCTGATATTTTGCGAGCAAATCGCGCTCATCGAACACGGACTTGTTGCCGATCCGTGCGAGCAGGTCTTCAAACGCCATGTTGAATTGACCTCTGGTCTTGACCAGAATGATGTCCGTCACGATGCAATACGACGTGATGCAAGACTTGTAGCGCTTGGTACCTGTGCCGTTGTACTTCCGATAAATCAGGACAGGCTCGCCGACTTGATAGTGGGGTGGCGTGAATTGCTTGCCGACATATATTTTCGAGATGCCGTTCGCGACGCTCAACCCGACTTGTTTTTGGAGTTCGCCTTTGAGTTCCGAGTACGGAAACAGCGTGTCGTGATAGTAATCCTCCACGAGGACGTATCCGGCCTTTTGGAATGCGGGGTTGATGAACGGGAACGCCTTGTAGGGGTCGCTGTAATCGACATCAACACGGCTTCGCAGGTAGACGAGCTCACCGTTTGGGTTCTTCCCAACCATCTTGAAGCCGAAGTGCTCAAACAGCCCGATGAGCAAATCGTGCTTCTCAAAGACGGTGACGTAGACCTCTTGCTGCTTACGCCGCTTCCATTGCCAGAGGATGAGTCCCAGTGCGCCCTCGCCGAGCCGCTGTCCGCGATGCTTGGGCGCGAGCCTCAGCGTGCTGATTTTGAGTCTTGGAACGGCTGGCAACGTCTCGGTTGCCAACTCGAGTTCCTCATCCTCATCCTTCAAGGCGATGAAAGCACCAATCCCATCGTCGTCGTCAAAGATGAGCGCCGTGTCGTTTGCCTCCGCCTTCTTTGCAAACCATGCTTCGAACCCGGTGCTGGTCGCAGTGCCGGGATAGTCTGCCTTCAGTTCGTCAAAGAAAGGGTCGCCGATGTCTATCGCTGAAAATTTCTTGAATTCGAATTTACCCGGCATTTTGTTTTGTCTCCTCGCTCCGCCAACGATTCGCCCGATAGCATCATTCTAATCCACTCCGTGTCCAATAAACGGGTCATCGACCACGGTGCGGCCAGTGCGCTTCTGACAGAGATAGTATATCATTTGCGCCGACAAGCCTCAATGGAAAAGCACATTAAATCTTGTTTACGCTTGATTCCTTGTTGTTATGACAGGCTTTCCTTGATATACTGGAAGCACAGGAAACGCGATGAATCTGGTGAGGTGACGACGATGTCTATCAGCTACAAGCGGCTATGGAAGCTGCTCATAGACAAGGACTTGAACAAAAAGAGGCTGGGTGAGCTCGCTGGCATCAGTTCGGCGTCTATCACGAAGCTCGGGAAGAACGAGACGGTCACGACCGAAACGCTCGAGAAAATCTGCCGCGCCCTGAACTGCGACATCTCCGACATCATGGAGATGACGGAGGATGAGTGAAGAGGGAATAGAGAAAAGCGGCATGGCAGACTACACACCCCATCAGGCACGATACTTCGCCGAGCAGATATTGCTGAAACGGTCCCCGTCCAGCCTCGACAGCCTCACGTCGGCGATGTCTGGCGTGAAGGTAGACCTCAATCCCCATCAGGTTGATGCCGCGCTCTTCGCCTTGCGCTCTCCGCTTTCAAGCGGCGCTTTGCTGGCAGATGAGGTCGGCCTTGGCAAAACGATAGAGGCAGGGCTGGTGCTTGCGCAATTCTGGTCGGAGCGCAAGCGCAAGATACTGCTCATCGTGCCGGCATCGCTACGTACCCAGTGGCGGACGGAACTTGAGGAGAAGTTCTTCATCCCCTCCACCATTCTTGAATCATCAGGCTACAACACGGCGAAGAAGATGGGTGCGTATAACCCTTTCGACATCCAGCAGGACACGGTAGTCATCTGCTCTTTCCCGTTTGCCGCCAAGAAGATAATCGATATCCATGCCATGCCGTGGGATCTGGTCATCATCGACGAGGCACACCGGCTGCGCAACGTCTATAAGCCGAACAACGTGACTGGGCGGGCATTGCGGGCAGCACTCATGAATAAGCGCAAACTGCTGCTCACGGCGACACCGCTCCAGAACAACCTGATGGAGCTCTTCGGCCTCGTCAGCATCATCGACGCCCACGTATTCGGCGATGCCCGCACCTTCCGCGAGATGTACGCCAACGCGCCAAACGAGCAGATGCGCAACCACGCGCTCAAGATGCGGCTCGGCCAGTTCTGCAAGCGCACCCTGCGCAAGCAGGTGACGGAGTACGTCAACTATACGAGCCGCATGCCCATACTTCAGGAGTACACGCCGACCGCCGATGAGGAGAAGCTCTACAACCAGGTCTCCGCATACCTCCGCTCTGAACGCCTCTTCGCCCTGCCGCAGGGGCAGCGCAACCTCATCACCTTGGTTCTGCGAAAGCTGCTCGCGTCCTCGTCCTTCGCAATATCCGGGACGCTCAACTCGCTGATCGGCCGCCT
>JAIRXA010000074.1 GCA_031268525.1 Coriobacteriales bacterium
CTGTCCGAAAGGTCATTGCCGCCACCGAAGAGGACGACGAGGGCGATTGCTCCCACCAACAGGGCAGCAGCGATTGCAGTACCGATGATGATCGGTGTACGTCGAGACTTCTTTGCCGGATACGGACGTGCGGGTAAAGACTGAGACGCGGGTAGGGGGCCTTGCGAGCGAGCGAATGTCGCGGGTTGCGGCGTGGAGGGAGGAAGCAGCCCCTGCGGCTGCCCTGACGGCGCAGGCGCCGCAGGCTCTGTCGGCGCTCCGCATCCGGCACAGAACCGTGCGCCATCCTCACGCGGTAAACCACACGTGCTACAGTACATTGCTATCCCTTCTCTTCAACGGTCACGGGCTCGTTGATGATGGGTCAGGAGAACGCCTGTCCCATCCCCTGCCCCAGAAGCATCGGCAGGCAGAAAGTCTAATCGCTGTAGAAATGGTCGAAGTCTACCCGCTGCCGCTCACTCCCATCGGTACGGATTTTGTAGAGGCAAAAGTCATCATCCCAGTTTCTGTAATACACCCAGTCACCGACTACGTTGATGGAGCCGCTATTGTCATCGTTCAGCTTTGTACGCTCGGTCCCATCGGTTCGGATCCTGTAGAGACTGTCGCCGTCATCCCCGTTTGTGTAATACACCCAGTCACCAACTACGTTGATGAACGCGCTATAGTCATTGTTGAGCTTTGTGCGCTCAGTCCCATTGGTACGGATCTTGTAGAGCGCTCCGTCATCATCCCCGTTTCTGTAATACACCCAGTCGCCAACCACGTTGATGGAGCCGCTAACTTCATCGTTGAGCTTTGTGCGCTCGGTCCCATCGGTACGGATCCTGTAGAGGCTGTCGCCATCATCCTCGTTTACGTAATACACCCAGTCGTCGCTTTGAGCGACAATGCCGCCGTTTACAATGTTTCCCACGGTGTTGCCTCTGTCCGAAAGGGCATTGCCTCCACCGAAGAGGACGACGAGGGCGATTGCTCCCGCCAACAGGACAAAAGCGATTGCAGTACCGATGATGATCGGTGTACGTCGAGACTTCTTTGCCGTGGGACAGGGGGACATTTCTCTTGGCCCAATCTGAGAGATTGGGTCAAGAGAAACGTCCCCCTGTCCCATAAAACCGGCGATAAAATCCGATTCCGCACGCCTTAAAGCATGTTAAGGCGTGGTAAAATTTTTCCAAGAGTGTAATCAAGGGCCAAGGAGGGCATTCATGCTGACGTCATCCACAAAGCAAGAACAGATCTGGTCGAGCAGCAATCGGTTTGTACGCTTGGGTGTCGCCGTAGTGGTGGCTGTGATGCTCATGCTGGCTTCAGGAGCCATTGTGGCACACGCGGCGGATGGGGACGTTACGGTGAGCTCCCTGAGCGAGTTGGACGCCGCCCTGGACAACGGGGCGACCACTTCGATCACGCTGGCTCCTGCCTTCTATACGGACGCGAACACGAGCGGTGTGCCTATAGAAATCGATCGTTCCTCAATCACCCCCCTGACTATCAGTGGCACCGCTGGCAATACGCTCTCGGTGGGCATTCAGGTCAGCAGCAGTAATGTCAGTCTGGAAGGCATTGACATTTCCCTTGCCATGACAAATAGCAATGCGCCACAGCTGGCCTGGTCGGGCAGCTCTGCGTATGGTGCGGCTATCCTTGTTGATGATGGGCTGGCGAACGTTGCGATACGTTCCTGCGACATAAGTGTCACCAACACCTCAAGCTCGGTATTTACGGCGGGTGTGGTGATAGCGGGAGGCACGGGTATCACGGTGGCCGACAATACCATAAGCGCAACCGGCAGGGGCGTATCTGCCGTGCAGGGCCTGCTGTTTTTTGAGCTGGGCGACAATACCACGGTGACCGGTAACACCCTCAGCGCTGCGCATGCGACCTATACCGCAGGAGAGCAGGACGCTCGCCCTGCCAGCGCACTTCTTATTCAGGTCGGCAGCCCAAACCAACCGACGGGTCTCGACTTCAGTGGTAACACTCTGCAGGGAGGTAGCGTCTCCAATGCCGCCCCCTACAGCTTCTTCATAAACGTGTGGACCGCTGCCGGGCGAGGGGGCGATCCGGAGATGGTCGAGAGCGGCTTTGCCGACTATGACCATGCAGGTATTCGCCCCTGGATCACCGACGAGCGCAACACGTCCGCTATCTATCAGCTCACAAGCAGCCTTGTCGAGCAGGCCGGTGCGAGTGGGTACGGTTTTGTGTGTGAAGCCCTGAATGGCAAGGGTCCTGATGCCGTAACCGAAGGCTACACCGTCACCAATGGCGAAGTGACGGCCATTGATTTCTGGGGCTATAGCATTACCAATGGTGCCTACGAAACCGCCGATTCTTCTGCCCGTGTTGATGCGTCTGGCGTCTATCTGGGTCCGTTCCAGTGGTCTTCTACGCCAGGTGACGGCGGGATCCAGAGAAATCAGGGCTCTAACATCACCGCGGGGACTTTTCCCCAGATAGTTTCGACCGAACTCACCTATACGGCAGTACAGACCGGTGGCGCCAATAACACGACCACCTCTACTGGTATCACGGTTACGTTTGACCATGATCTGACTACCCCTGTTGCCACAGCCATCATGGCTCTCGTAAGCCTGCCAGGCGGCGACAGCGCCCAGCTTGCACTCGCCGATGATGGCGACGGCGACGATGCAACCTGGTTGGTGAATCTTTCAGGTTTCACCTCCTTCGCAAACGGAGAGGTTGCCACCCTTGATCTCTTTGGTGTGCAGGATTATCCCGTAACAACCCCTGTCACCTCAGTTACCCTCTATGTTGTCAGTTATCAGCAGCAGACCCTCCGCGATACCACAACCGGCATCAGCGTCACCGGTTCTTTCTCGCCGGGCACCACGTTGGTAGTGGGCAATGCTGTCCTTGATTCAGGGCCTGCCTGCACAATCATCCGGGACTATCAAAACAGCGGACTTCTCTATGCGCTCTATGACCTTTCGCTTGATAATGGCAGCCGGGAACCGGGCACCAAGGTGCTCGTAAGCTTCCCTGTCGGTGCTGATAATAACGACAGGAGAGCACTTATCCTGCACTGCAACGGCGGAGTGTTGGAGAAAGTCGAGACTACCGTCGCAGGAGCCAGTGTTTCCGGCAGCTTCTCATCCCTCTCGCCCTTTGGCGTGGTATTGCTTAACGACACCTTGCCTAAGGCTGGCGATACTGCCACGCCCTCTCTTCTTGCTGCCACCCTGCTCTGTGCGCTCGCAGCCGCTGTTTTGATGGTACGTCGGCGCAAGGCGGCAAGGCGTTAGACAGTCTTGGGTCATGTTGTTTCAGGCCTTTGGCCCTTTTGAGTTCGTGTAGTCTGTTTCAGCGGTAAAGCCCGATAACCAACCGATAACCAACAGGGGCATCGGGCTTTACGGCATCCAGGGAGACAGATGCGCTACGGGGCGACTTGGTGTATCATGGGCAGCTACCGGTTTCACCCCGATATCCGACCGGTCCCATTACAAAGGAGAGAACGTTGGCAGTTAAGATCAGACTGGCGCGTCATGGCGCCAAGAAAGCACCGTATTACCGCGTCGTCGTGGCAGATGCTCGTGCCAGGCGTGACGGGCGTTTCATCGAGGAAGTTGGTCGCTACAACCCCTGCGCCACGCCGACGATGATCAAGCTCGAGCTCGATAAGATCGATGCGTGGATCACCAACGGCGCTCAGCCCACCGAGACGGTCGCAAAGCTCATCGCCCAGGTAAAAGAAGAGCTCGTTACCCAGGCCAAAGAGGCGTAAGCGATGCCTGAACAGGATACCAGCATCGTTGCTTTGGTAAACGAGATCGTCACTTCGCTGGTCGATGAGCCCGAGCAGGTACAGGTTGGTGGCGTTGAGGAGGCCGAGGCTCTGCTCATCGAGATCAAGGTTGCTCCCGATGACGTGGGCAAGGTCATTGGTCGTCAGGGTCGCATTATCAAGGCCATCCGCACCCTTGCCCGCGCGGCATCCTCCTACGCCGACGGAATGCCTGTGGATGTTGAGGTCATCGACTGACACGATGCTCTCTGAGCTGAGGTTTTGAGGATCGTCTGATGAAAGCGACCGAGATCGGCTATCGACGGATCGCCTACATCTCCCGCAGCAAGGGGCTGAAGGGGGATCTTATCGTGCAGCCTGCAGGCGATCGGCCTCTGTCTTCGTATGTGGGAGAGAGAATCTGGATTGTCCCGCCTCTGCTGGAAGCTGTGCGCGAAACACGGCTGTTGGAACTCAAAGAGCAGGCAAAAGACAGTGTTGTGCGCCTTGCCGATGTGAAAGATGTCGCGACAGCCCGGCTGCTTGCAGGGCATTATCTGTTGGCAGAAACATCCTCCGAAAATTCCTGTGCCAACCAAACGGGCGAAACCTACGAGCCTACCGCTGCGCCTCGCGACCCCATCGGCCTTGCGGTCATCGAAGCCGACACCCAGACGGTTCTCGGCACCATCCAAGAGGTGCGTCGCACCTCCGCCCAGGAGCTTTGGGTTGTAGACGGCGGTCCTTACGGCGAGGTGCTCATCCCTGCCGTAGAAGCCTTCATCCTCTCAATCGACGCGACCACCGCTCTGGTAAGCCTGCCTGGGGGCCTGCTGGAGTTGAACCACTGATGGGATCTTCTGATAATGGGAGCTTTTTGGGAATGGGGAGCTCTCTGGTAATGGGAGTCTTCTGATGCGCATAGAGACACTTTCTGTCTTTCCGCAGATGTTTGAGCCAGCGATGTCACTCTCGATCATCGGGCGAGCCCGTGCTGCGGGCATCCTCGATTTTGTGGCTCACGATCTGCGCGATTGGACTCACGATCGCCATAATACGACCGATGACACGCCCTATGGGGGTGGTCAGGGCCAGCTGATGAAGGTCGAACCAGTCTTTGAGGCTTTGGACGATCTCACGGGAGCGGAGCCCGCTTTTGTCGTGTTTCTGGTCCCGCAGGGAATCCCTTTCACCCAGGAGATTGCTACAAAACTCGCGACCCGCGAACGCCTCATCATGGTCTGCGGTCGCTACGAGGGCTTTGACGAGCGCGTTTATACACGGGCCGACCTCTGCCTGAGCGTCGGCGATTATATTCTGACCGGCGGAGAACTGCCTGCGATGGTCGTGACCGATGCGCTTATCCGACTCGTGCCCGGTGTGCTGGGCGACGCCTTGTCGTCCGTTGACGAGTCCTTTACCGCAGGTTTGCTGGAATATCCACAGTACACCCGGCCAGCCACCTACCGAGGTTTGGACGTACCCGACGTGCTTCTCGGCGGGAATCACGCGCTGATAGCCGATTGGCAGCGCAAACAGTCTATAATCAGAACAGCACAGTTGCGCCCCGACCTGCTTACCTCTGCCGACCTGACATCGGCAGAGCGCATGATGGCAGGCGAGGCCCTGCGGGAAACGCAGACCGTGCACCACATGCAGACCGAACCTGTCGGGGAAGACCGACTCGGAGAAGACGACCAGAGACAATGAATGAGCCACATGAGCATGAGGTGATTGATGTCCAGAAGGAGGAGCGCACGAAGCGCATCTTCCGTGAGGTGCTCGAAGTCATTGTCATTGTTGCTGCGGCACTGATCATCACGACGGTACTGCGCATCTACGTCATCGATCAGTACGCGATACCCACGGGCTCGATGGAGCCTACCATCGAAATCAACGATCGCCTGTTTGCGGAAAAGGTCTCCTATCGTTTTGGCGATATTCAGCCTGGTGACATTGTCACCTTCAATGATCCCATTGAGCCCGGGCGTGTGCTCATCAAGCGCGTCATCGCGGTCGGTGGTCAGACGGTTGATCTGCAAAATGGTGTGGTGCTGGTTGACGGTGTGGCGCTCGACGAGCCCTACACCTATGGCAAGGAATCGGTGCCTCTTGACCCGATGGTTGGCATGGCGATCACCTATCCCTATGCGGTGCCCGAGGGTTATATCTGGGTGATGGGCGACAACCGCACGAATTCGCTGGACAGTCGCTATTTTGGAGCGATTTCAGATTCGACGGTACTGGGGAAGGCTCTGATTCGTATCTGGCCACTGGATCGTTTTGGTGCGTTATAGCTCTCAGAGGGCTCTCGGTGGGCTTTCGTAGGGCTTTTGGAGAGCGGCTCGTATGGCTACATTGGAGGGAAGCACGTGACGTTTCAGGATATCATCTTACGCTTACAGCATTTCTGGGCCGAACAGGGCTGCGTGATCCTGCAACCCTACGACAACGAAGTGGGCGCGGGAACCTTCCACCCAGCGACAAGCTTGCGTTCGCTGAGTCCCGGCATCTGGAAGACCGCCTACGTACAGCCCTCGCGTCGTCCCGCTGACGGCCGGTATGGCGAAAACCCCAATCGCCTGCAGCACTACTATCAGTTTCAGGTGCTCATCAAGCCTTCGCCCGACGATATTCAGGAGCTCTACCTCTCGTCACTGCGCGCCATCGGCATCGAACCCCATGAGCACGATATCCGTTTCGTGGAAGACGACTGGGAGTCGCCGACGCTCGGTGCCTGGGGGCTGGGCTGGGAGGTCTGGCTCAACGGTATGGAGGTCACGCAATTCACCTACTTCCAGCAGGTGGGTGGGCTGGAATGCAGGCCGACTCCCGTTGAGATCACCTACGGTCTGGAGCGTCTGGCCATGTACATTCAGGATGTCTCCTCGGTCTACGATATCGAGTGGTCGCGTGAGCCGAACGGTACGGTTTTTACCTACGGAGACGTCTTTCTGGAAAACGAGCGGGAGTTTTCTGCCTATAACTTTGAGATTGCCGATACCGGCCTGCTTTTTGGCGACTTTGATTCCTGGGAAAAGGAGTGCCAGCGGGTCCTCGCGGCAGGCTACCCCCTTCCTGCCTATGACTGCGTGCTGAAGTGCTCGCACCTGTTCAATCTGCTCGACGCGCGCGGCGCCATCTCGGCCACCGAGCGTATGGGGTATATCCTGCGCGTCCGCGACCTGGCCAAGGCCTGTTGTGTGGCTTATCGCGAGAAAACCGCGACCCTCCCTGCCATCAGCAGCAGGAAAGTGTCAGCGCCCTCTCCCGGGCAGACCGCATCGGCACAGAACGCTCTGCCCTCTCCCGGGCAGACCGCATCGGTACAGAACGCTCTGCCCTCTGAACCCGCAAGCCTTCTGCTTGAGATCGGCACGGAAGAAATCCCTGCTCGCCCACTCTATAAGGCCACCGAACAGCTCAAACAGCTGGCAATCGCGGCCCTTGACGAGGCGCGCATCGAGCATGGAAGCGTGAGTACCTTCTCCACGCCACGTCGTATCGTGTTGGAGGTCAGGCGGCTCGCTCTGGCCTCCACGCCGTTGGTACAGCGTTTCCGTGGCCCCAAGGTCGCGCAGGCCTTTGACGAGTCGGGTGCGCCGACCAAAGCTGCTGAGGGTTTCGCGCGCGGCAAAGGTCTGGCAACGCGTGATTTGACGCGCGCCAGAGAGGGTGATACGGAATACGTCTTCGCCACGGTTGAGCTGGTGGCGCGGCGTACCGAGACGATCCTGCCCGAGTTGCTGGCCGGACTCATTCATGCTCTCAACTGGCCCAAGACCCAGAGGTGGGGGAGCACCGAGGAACGCTTCTCACGACCCGTACGCTGGCTTGCGGCCGTATGGGGGCAGAGGGCGATCCCCGTCGAGTTCGCGGGTCTGACCGCTGGACGACTAAGCTATGGTCATCGTTTGATAGCATCTTCTGCGATAGAGATAGAGGCAGCCGATGACTATCCGACTCTGCTCAGCAAGGCATGGGTTATCGCCTCGGCCGAGATGCGTGCGGCGCATATCAAGGCGCAGATCACACAGATCGAGGAGAAAACGGGGCTCTCGGCCTACGTGCCTGCCGACACTTTCGCCGAGGTCATCAACCTCGTGGAATATCCCACCTCGCTGGTCGGGGTCTTTGATGAAGAGTTCCTTGCGGTTCCACCCGAGATCATCACGGACGCACTGCTCAAGCATCAGCGGGCTTTTCCGCTTTATGAGGCCGATGGGCGCCTGTCCAATCACTTCATCGTCGTCTCCAACGGTTCCCCGGCCTACAACTCGACCATTCTTGCTGGGCATGAACGAGTCGTGCGGCCGCGGCTGGCGGATGCTTCCTTCTTCTATCACGAGGACCTGAAAGCACCTCTGCGCGAGTATTATGAACGACTTGATGAGGTCGTCTTTCAGGAGGATCTGGGTACCTTGCGCGCCAAGACCGACCGCGTTGAAGCGCTGGCAGCTTTTGTTGCTCTGGTGGCGGGCGGTAGTGAGGAGGCCATTGAGCAGGCCCGTTTGGCTGCGCATCTCAGTAAGGCCGACCTCGTGACTCGAGCGGTGGTGGAGTTTCCCTCACAGCAGGGCGTGATGGGTGGCTACTATGCTCTGGCCCAGGGCGATGCGGCTGAGGTCGCTCAGGGCATCCGCGAACATTACAAGCCACGTTTTGCAACGGATAGTCTGCCGGAGAGCTTCGTTGGACAGGTCGTCGCAGTGGCGGACAAGATCGACACGGTCTGTGGAATTTTCTCGGTCGGCAAGGCTCCGACCGGCTCCTCGGACCCTTTCGCCCTGCGTCGCGCCGCCATCGGTATCATCAACATCCTTCTCTCAGGGCTTGAGGTGTCGCTCGATGCCTTGATAACGCAGGCGCTGACCGAACTTGCCACCTCGATCCCCGAGCGCACTTTTGACCGCACCGCGACAGCCGCGACGGTGCGCGACTTCTTCGCCAGCCGTCTGGAGGTCATTGCCAGAGAGCGCGGCTTCGCGCCCGATGTGGTGGCCGCCGTGCAGGCGACCGAGATCATCGAGCCGGTGGGTCTGTTGGCGCGCTGTGAGGCCTTGACCACTGCGCGTGAACGTTCACCGGAGCTCTTTGACGATCTGGCGACCGCCTATGCCCGCGCCAACAACCTGCGAGACGCCGAGTTGGGAACGACCGTTGACAAGGAGCTGCTCAGCGAACCGGAGGCTGCCCTGCTCGCGGTCATCGACAAGGTAGCTGAAGGGGTGCACGATGCTCTGGAACGTGGGAAATACGCTCCTGCTCTGGTGTTTCTCGCCTCCCTGCGCACGCCCATCGACCGCTTCTTTGTCGATGTGCTCGTCATGAATCCCGACGAGCGTCTGCGTGTCAATCGGCTGCGCCTGCTCAACCGCTTTGTCATGGTCTTTAAGGATGTTGCCGACTTTGGTCTGCTGGAACACCGATGAGCTCGCCTGGAACACCGATGAGCTCGCCAGATACTATGAATTTCCGTCAACCATGAATACCCGCCAGCCGGTCATACATATCATCTCCGACAGTCTGGGTGACAGCGCTGCGACGATGGCGGTCGCAGCTGCCTCGCAGTTCTCAGACGGCAACTGCATCATCGAGCGCTTGCCAAAGGTCACCTCGCTTGAGCAGATGAAGATCTTTGTTGAGGAGCATCTGGAACAGATAGAGAGGGAGGAACAGGATCCGGGCGAGATCGTGCTCTACCACACCATCGCCGACGAACAGTTACGTGCCGAGCTGGAAGACTACCTGCGCGACAAGCCCGTAGCTGCCGTCGATCTCATAGGGCCGGCAATCGATGCCATCGCCGAGGCAACGGGGCGTGCGCCCAAAGGTAAGCCGGGGCTTATTCGCCAGACGAATCAGGAATACTACCGGCGCGTTGAGGCGCTGGAGTTTGCCGTCGACCATGACGACGGCCGCAACACCGAACAGCTTGATCAGGCCGATATCGTTCTCATCGGTGTGTCCCGCTCCTCCAAGACACCGCTTGCAATCTATCTGGCAACTCAGGGCTATCTGGTCGCCAACGTGCCGCTGGTCGCGGGCGTTGAGCCGCCGCAACAGCTTTTTGAGCTCGACGCTCGACGTATCTTCGGTTTGACCTCCAGAGCCGAACTGCTCTCAGAGATACGCTCTCGTCGTCTCGGCGAGGCACGAGAAGTTGCTGCCGCGTATGCCGAGCCAGCCAGCGTGCAGGCCGACCTCGACGACGCTCGCAGCCTCATGCGTCGTCTTGGCTGCATTGTGGTAAATACCAACAACCGCGCCATCGAAGAAACCGCTCAGGAGATACTGCGCTACTGGAATCTCTCTTTTGCCAAAGGACACTGAGTCGTCACCCGTCGCCCGTCCCCGTCCCCTTCTGTCGCGCTCCACAACTTTGCCTCGCGGTCTTCTCCACGACCATTAAGGCGGTATTTCGGAGACTCGGGCAAAACCACTCTGGAGTGACACTCAAATACGCGTTACCATGGAGCTGTCGCAAATCCAGTCTTAACCATGCTCTGCGACAGGGTACACAAAGGTGCTGCCTTCGTGGGGCAATGCCCGACGAAGAGAGCGTTGAGCAGAATGGAGCAGACTGTGGCTGAGACATTGCAGCGCGTCTACGCTTTCGGCAAAGATGCCGCGGGCAACAACGTGACCGAAGGCAACAGGGACCTGAAGGCCGTCCTTGGCGGCAAGGGAGCGAACCTTGCCGAGATGGCCCAGATTGGCCTGCCGGTGCCGCCCGGCTTCACCATTTCCTGTCAGACCTGCATGGATTTCTACCATAAGGGCAATCAGTTCCCCGAAGGGGCTCTCGACGAGATTCAGCGTTATCGTCATGACCTCGAGGAGCGTATGGGCAAGCGTATCGGCGACGCAGACGACCCGCTGCTTGTTTCGGTTCGCTCAGGCGCGCCCTTCTCGATGCCCGGTATGATGGACACGGTGCTCAACCTCGGTCTTAACGATCAGTCCATCCGGGGCCTCATCGCTCAGACGGGCAATCCGCGTTTTGCCTGGGACAGCTACCGCCGTTTTGTCCAGATGTTTTCTAAAGTGGTTATGGATGTGGATGGCGATCTGTTTGAGAATGCCATCACGGTCAAGAAGATCACCCGTGGAGTGGCCGGCGACAACGAGCTTTCCGCCGAGGATCTGGAGGCATTGGTCGGCGAGTTCAAAGCGATTTTTGCCGCCAACGTTAAAGCCGAACAGTTCCCGGAATTGGTGACGAACGGACAGGTAGCCTTCCCGCAGGACCCCGATATTCAGCTCAATCTGGCCATCCGTGCGGTCTTTGGCTCCTGGATGAACGATCGAGCCCAGCTCTACCGCCGCCAGAACAAGATATCGGACGACCTCGGTACGGCGGTCAATGTACAGAGCATGGTCTTTGGCAACAAGGGTGAGACCTCGGCGACCGGCGTTGCCTTCACGCGCAACCCTGCCACAGGGGCCAATGAGTTCTACGGCGATTATCTGGTCAACGCTCAGGGCGAGGATGTCGTCGCGGGCATTCGCAACACCTCACCGATCAGCGAGCTTACCAACGTGGAAGGCCTGCAGGAGGCTGGTTGTGAGCTGGAGGAGGTCTTTCGCACATTGGAGCAGCACTATCGCGATATGTGCGATATCGAGTTCACCATCGAGCAGGGCAAACTCTGGATGCTTCAGACCCGCGTGGGCAAACGCACTGCCGCCGCAGCGCTGCGCATCGCCATCTCGATGGTTGAGGAAGGTCTGATCTCCAGGGAAGAGGCGGTATTGCGCATCGATGCGCCCCAGCTCGATCAGTTGCTGCACCCGCAGTTTGACAAGAACGCCGACTACGACGTGCTGGCTCGCGGTCTGAACGCCTCGCCGGGAGCGGCGGTGGGCGAGGCGGTTTTCTCCGCCGTTGATGCTGTTGCTCTGGCCGAGGCCGGGCGTGCGTGCGTACTCGTACGCTGGGAGACCAACCCCGATGATCTGGCCGGGATGGTAGCAGCTGAAGGAATTCTCACCAGTCACGGCGGCAAGACCTCACACGCTGCCGTTATCGCCCGCGGCATGGGCACGCCCTGCGTCTGCGGTGTGGAAGCCTTGAAAATTGACGCTGAAGCACGCCGGGCGACCGTCAGTGGTACCGATGCCGTCATCTCCGAAGGCGACCTGATCTCCATCGACGGTACCAGTGGCATCGTGGTGCTCGGTGCAGTCGAACTGGTGTTACCTGAGCTCTCAGACGATCTTGATACCATTCTTGTCTGGGCCGATGAGTCTCGCACGATGGGCGTGCGCGCCAACGCCGACAACCCCGAAGACGCCCAGCTTTCGCGCGACTTCGGCGCGTCGGGCATCGGTCTGTGTCGCACGGAGCATATGTTTTTGGGCGAGCGTAAGGCGATTATCCAAAGCTTCATTCTCACCGACGATCCGGCAGTCAAGGAAAAGGCGCTCGCTGATCTGCTCAAGGCACAGACCGACGACTTCTACGGCATGTTCAAGGCGATGGACGGCCTGCCTGTGGTGGTGCGCCTGCTCGACCCGCCACTCCACGAGTTCCTCGACGACCCTCGTGCCCTTGAAGTGGAGATCACTCGTCTGGAGCTGGTCAGTGAGGATGCCGACCTGATCTACACCAAGCGTCGCCTTCTGGCGCGTATCGACTCGATGGTTGAGGTGAACCCGATGCTCGGCCTGCGCGGTGTGCGTCTGGCCATTCTCAACCCCGAACTGGCAGCGATGCAGGTACGCGCCATTGCGGTGGCCTGTGCCCGCCTACTGGGCGAGGGGTTCCAACCCGAGCCGGAAATCATGATCCCGCTGGTGGCGGTAACACCCGAGCTCTCGACTCTGCGAGCGGAGTGTGAGGCAGTGCTGGCCGAGGTAGCTGCTGAGTACGACGTAGCGCTTGACCTGCCAATCGGTACGATGATCGAGTTGCCGCGCGCGGCGGTAACTGCCGACGAGATCGCTGCCTATGCCGACTTCTTCTCCTTTGGGACCAACGACCTGACTCAGACCGCCTTTGGGTTTTCCCGCGATGACGTGGAGTCCAAGTTCATCCCGCGCTATCTCGAGCGCAAGCTGATCCCCTGCAATCCCTTTGAAACCATCGATTCCGGAGTGGCCAAATTGGTAAAGATGGCCGTCGATCTGGGGCGTGCTGCCAACCCCTCCATTGATCTCGGGGTCTGCGGTGAGCACGGTGGCGACCCCGACAGCGTCAAGATCTTCCACGGCATCGGCCTGGATTACGTGAGTTGTTCGCCGTATCGCGTACCCTTGGCCCGTCTGGCTGCCGGTCAGGCCGCTTTGGCGGAGAAATTCGCGACGAGCGACAACCGATAGGCGCCAAGCGGCCGCACGTCAGGCGTAGGAGTTCAAGGACGACAGAGGGGACGGGGCGGGTTTTTGTGTTTTTTTTGGGCGCGGCGGAAAAGTTGAATAAAAAAAACAACCCCCCCCCCCCACACCCCGCAGCA
>JAIRXA010000164.1 GCA_031268525.1 Coriobacteriales bacterium
GCTCAGGACATGCCAGGCGCCACCTGTGAGGTCATCCGAGTGCGCTTGCACGACCCGTCGGAGAGCGAAACGCTCTTTCGGGACAGCGCGCAGGAGTTTTGGTACACGACCACTATCTCAGAGGCTGATTCCCTGTACGTACATACGGTAACGTGGAACAGTGTCAAGCAGCTGAGAACCATGATGTCGTCCATCACCTCTATAGTATTGGTGCTGTTTGCGGCGATTATCGTCCTTGTGAGCCTGCTGGTCGTGCGCTTCCGCATACGCAACAGCATTGAGGAGGGCATGACCAACATCGGAGCGCTCAAAGCCGTGGGCTACACGGGTACGCAACTGCTCCATGCGACGCTCCTCCAGTTTGCCTTGATTGCCGTGGTGGGCACGCTGGGTGGCATAGGCCTCTCTTATGCGGTGCTTCCCTTCGTGTCCCAGGTGCTGGAATCGCAGACGGCCTTGCTCTGGCGGCAGGGTTTCGATCCGCTGTGTTCTGCACTGACGCTCGTCTTTATTCTCCTTGCGGTCTTGGCGGTCACTTGGCTTTCTGCGCGGAGGATACGTACGCTGCAAGCGCTTGTCGCGCTCAGGCAGGGGCTTGCCACCCATAGTTTCAAGCACAATTACCTTCCCTTGGATACGTCCAAGGGAGCGCTCGCCTGGCTGCTTGCGATCAAATCGACGCTGCAATCCAAAGGCCAGATGATCACCATAGCCATCATCGTGGCGACGGTTACCTTCGCGGCAGCAGCGGGTGTGTCCATCTATGACAATCTGGCGCTTCACCCGGACGCGTTTGGTCGTCTGCTTTCCGGCGAGATGCCGGATGCCGCCCTCTTTGTCGACACGCCGGACAACGCAGAGAAGATTCGCGAATCCATTGAGGACGATGAACGGGTACGCAAGGTATTCTCATATCAGAACTTCCTGGTGATGATCGAAGACATCAACGTCAATGCCATAGCCGTGGAGGACCCCTCTCTGTTGGAAGGCGGCCTGCTGTACGAGGGGCGCTACCCTGAACATGACAATGAGGTGGCCATCAGCGGCATCCTGTTTGGGCAGACGGGCAAGGCAATAGGGGATACCATCGAGGTCGCGCAGGGGGCGAGGACAGACAGATACCTCGTGGTGGGCCTTATTCAGACCGTCAACAACAATGGCCTTGCCTGCATGCTCACTCCTTCCGGCGTCTGCCGCATCCAGCCGGATTTTCGCTTTCGAGAGATATACGTCTATATGCAGGACAGCACGCAAACCGCCGAGTTTCTGGAGTTGGTGAGCCAGCGTTTTGGCGCTGATCTGAACAGCACGGTTAACCTCTCCGAGTTGATGGACGCGCAACTTGGCGTGTATGGCGACATATTTCAGGTTGTGGCGATTGCGGTTGTAGCGGTAACCGCGCTGGTGGTCTTTTTGGTACTCTACCTCATGTTAAAGACCGTAATACTTCGTCGCAGACGGGAACTCGGCATCCATAAGGCACTGGGCTTTACGACCTGGCAGCTTATGAACCAGTTCGCACTGCAATTCATTCCGGTGATCACGCTGGGGATAGCGGTGGGCGGGATTGCCGGCATCTTTGGTTTCAACCCCATCTTTGTGGCGCTGACCCGAGGAATGGGCATCATGACGGCATCCATGCCCGCTCCCCTTGGCCTAACGACCATCATGTGCGTGGCACTCGTGGTACTCGCCTACGCTCTGGCCCTGCTCATCGCCTGGCGAATCCGCAAAGTCTCCGCCTACGCCCTGGTAAGCGAGTAACAGGGTATCGCCATCTGACAGGACATCGTTTTTCAGTGTGCATAAAACCTTGATCCGTCCCCGTGTCTGCTTTCTGCCCGCCGTCTACTCCCGCTATCCGCAATGGGGTTGGAAACGACATTCGTGGTATCATTTGGCTGGTACAAAAGGCGTTATATACAAGCGACAAAGAGGTGGCTTGAAAAATGATCAAACAACAAATAGTCATGGACACAGACCGGGTTAAAGAAGATGGAAAGTACGACTTGGGTAAAATCCAGAGGGCGCTGGACGAGTTCATGACCGCCGAGGTCGGCTTCAGCAAGGCTCCAGACGGCTTCTACATTGGGCAGAATCGTCCTGATGATTTCGCCCGGGCTGGCTATGCCATGACCACACTGCGTGAGAAACCTTGGTTCATGCGATACGTCAAGACCTGGCTGCACTTCAACAGTGACGATTCAGACGATCCATCTGACTTCGCAATCGAGGACTTCAAGGAATTCAACTACAGGCGGTTTGGGCTGAGCGCTTGATGGAAAGTCGGCGCAAACGATACATCAACTTCGACTTGGACTCGGCTGCGCTGCGAAACGCTCTTGGAGGCGAAAATGGCCGCAAGAGAGCTTACTCTCATATCAAGAAGTACATGACTGGCTGCGGCTTTGAACACAGGCAAGGTTCAGCATATATGTCGGGCAAAGCGTTGACAGATGCTGAGGTATTCGATTTGACAGACGGGATTGTAAAAAAGCACCCTTGGCTTGCTGCCTGTACAAACGGATACGACGTTACGAATGTCGGTGCCACGCATGATTACCTATACGTATTCAAGAAGCGCATAGCGAGCAAGCGCTCAGCGATAGACGATGATCTCTCAGCGATAGACGATGATCTGTTTGTGTGACAAAGTTGTCGGCAAGCCAAAAGATCATATATGCACGTACGCAGCTCCTCTACTCATGATCGACTGAAAAAGTGAGCAGAGAATGAGTAGACAGACGGTTCGTCTGTCTACTTCCGCCAGCATTGATGCCCTGCCGTTCCCGCGTGGGCGGGGCTTTGACCGCTCAGCAGGGAATCGCCTCAAAACGCGACATTTGCTCCTGAAGGGCGCGCATTGTATCATTTGATGGTTGCTGAGCCGCTTGGCACGAATCATCCGAAACCATGTTGTAAGGGGAGGCCGCCAATGTTTGATGCAAAAGTTGAGAAGCTCTTAAATGAGCAGGTCGTTGCTGAGATGTATTCCGCAAATCTCTATCTGTCGATGTCCGCCTGGCTCGATGACCATGATTATGAAGGCTATGCCAACTGGTTTTATGTCCAATACAAGGAAGAGATGGATCACGCGCTCATCTTCTACAACTATATCCGCAACGCTGGTGGCGTTGTCAAACTTGGCGCCATCGACTCGCCGCCCGTTGAGTTTGAGGGCATTCGCGCGATTCTCGCCAAGAGTCTTGAACATGAGCAGTTGGTGACCTCGTTGATCTA
>JAIRXA010000134.1 GCA_031268525.1 Coriobacteriales bacterium
GGCCGAGTTCGGCTCGCAATACCGTTTGCGCGCCGCACTCGGCAGAGGTGAGCTGTCCAAAATTGAAGGTGGTCTGTACTCGTCGCGTCCTCATGCCGGAAAGTTCGAGGTCATAGCCAAGAAGTACCCCTTTGCCATAGTCGCAGGCGAGACGGCGCATTACCTGCACGGCTTGACCGATGTGATCCCCGCGACAATACAGCTCGCCACCAAGCGCAACGCCACCAGAATAAGCGACAGTGCGATAACCCAGATATTTGTAGAGGAGCGCCTGTTCGCACCCGGCAAGACCACCATTGAGTACGAGGGTATCAAGGTGGGCATCTACGACAGGGAGCGACTGCTGGTTGAGTTGCTGAGGAGGTCGAACTCCGTGCCGTTCGATTACTACAAGGAACTGATCACCAGCTACCGCAGGATTGCGGAAAGCCTGGACTTCTCTACCATTGAAAGCTATATCGGCCTGTATAAACGCGGCGCAAACATCTTCGACAAGCTCCAGAGAGAGGTGCTGTAGTGAACCTTGCAGAAATCCGAGAATCCTACATCAAGGACGGCCTCGGCTACCTCGACGCATCCGCCCGTACCTGTCAGGATGTGCTGCTGGCGCTTATGGCCGCATCACCCCTTGCCCGCAACGTGACCATCAAAGGCGGCGTTGTCTTGCAGCACCTATCCCGCGACAGCCGCAGAGCAACCCAGGACATCGACTTCGACTTCATCAGGTACTCCATAGACAACGATTCCATTCGGCGCTTTATCAAGGTTCTTGACCAGGCATCAGATGACGTGACGCTTGCTATCACTGGTGCAATAGAGGAGTTGAGGCATCAGGACTACAGCGGCAAGCGCGTCCGTCTTCGGATAAGCGACTCCGTTGGCACGGCCATCGACACCAAGCTCGACATCGGCGTGCATAAGGATGCCGACTTCAGCCAGGAGGAATACTGCTTCGAACTTGGGGGCATGGCCGACAGCGTGACGCTGCTCGTGAACTCCAAGGCGCAAATCGTCGTGGAGAAACTCAGGTCCTTGCTGCGTATCGGGGCATTCTCGACCAGGTATAAAGACGTATTCGACCTTTACTACCTGCTCGTTATTGAACATGTGGATGTAGCTGCTTTGGCAAAGCTGATGCGCAAACACATCTTTGAGGACGATGGATTCCGGGAGAACTCGATGGCCGATGTCCACAGAAGACTCGCAAACGTTCTGAACAGCCCTCAGTTCGTCTCCCGCATCACGTCGTCGAAAAAGAACTGGATCGAAATCCCATATGAGGTAGTGGCGGAAGAAGTGTTAAACCAGTTCTCCAACAGGGAATAAAACTCTGAGGCAAATATGCTGTAATAACAACAGCCTATTTGCCTCAGAGTTTTATTCCCTGTCCCATAGCACGCTCAGTGAGTGGTGTCACGAATGGCACGGCGTATGGCGCCCACGCGTTGAATGCCATCCGGAGCACGACGCCCTCGGACTTCGCGAAACCCGCCTCGAGAACTGCTTCCTGCGATTTCGACCATGTTGGTGTCCTTTGCAGGGGTAGATCGGTAGGAGCAGACATCAGGAATTGCTATCCTGCTTGAGATGGACATAGAGGATACGGTGTATTTTGTGTTATAGGCCTGCTCATAACACAAAATACACCGTATCCTCTGTTGTGAACTGCATCCCTTGAGTTAAACGTTTCACACGGTCTGGCATCCGTCGTTCGATTCCACCCCCCCCCCTGAAACGCCCAGATCTTGGGTTTGGGGTGTGCCCTGTGGGGCAGACAGATTCAGGAGTTGCTCCATAAATGCCAAAGCCGCCGGATTCGAGATGTCCTTGCGGTGTACCATATAAAGCGAAAGAATAAACCGTACATCGTCCAGTTCTGGAAAAACAAGACCGCTACTGAGGGAAGGCATGATTTTCAAATGCTCTATCATGCTTTTAGAGAAAAAAGATACACGACCCTTGAGGCTTTGCATATAGTATTCGTGTATGCTGTGGCTGCCTATCGTCTCATATTTGGGCTTGAAACCATAAGCTTGGCAGATTTCATCAAAAGCAGCATAGAGGACTTCGTTTTCCGCACCGACAGGACGAATGAAGGACTCGTTTTTGAAATCGGTCAGGGTAAAGCTTGATCTGTTGGCCAGAGGGTTGCTCTTCTCAATACAGATAAACATCTCGTTATCATAGGACTGCACCTTCTCGACGAGGTAGACATCCGGAGAGAATTCTGGTGGTTTGTCTTTGAGAGCGTACACGAAGCCCACATCCAGATAGCCTCTATCAAGAGCCTTGTCGAGGTCACTATACGAAAAGTCTATGAGTTCGATATTCACATTGGGGTACTCTTCTTCCAGGGCCCTGCTGACCGATGCCATGATGTTCAGACCGCTGGGTAAAAATGAGAGGTTCTGTACGCGAACTGTGCCTGTAAGTGTTTTTGACAAGGCTTTAACCTCCAGGAGCAGATTCTCGTAACCAGACCAAAGTTCACTGATCTTTGAAAGGGCAAGTTTGCCTGCAGGCGTTAAACACAGCGGTCGCCTGCGCATAAACAACTTCTGGCCCAAAACCTGCTCCAGTGCGGCAATGTTACGACTGAGAGAAGGTTGTGCCAGGTTAAGTTCTCGTGCGGCTTCGCTGAAATTAAGATGTTTGGCGGTTATGACGTACTGCCAGAATACCTCAATGTCCATAACGGATCTCCTATCGTTTGAACGGGCAGTATGCATATATTACATAGTGTATCCCACAATACGGATAGAGTAATAAGGAATTCCTATTTTGTCCATACCGTGGCGAAATGCCAGTATGGCCTCTGAATTGGGCTGGAATGTGTGGCCCAGAAGCTCTACAAAGGAAAGGGAGGAACAAGATGAGCGGGAAAAAACGCAGTGAAGAAATCAGAGAAGAGAGCAACATGGTATCGAGAAGAGGCTTCCTCAAGACAGCTGGCATACTGGCAGCCGGAACAGCTTTTGCCAGCACCACCGCCTGTGCAGACAGCGGAGATCAACAAACCCCTGAGTGGTTGCCAGGCACTTGGGAGCGTGAGGCCGACATCGTCATCGTTGGTATGGGTTCAGCCGGGCTCGGAGCGACTATCGCCAGTTTGACAGAAGATCTTGGAGAGGTGCTCGTTTTGGAGGTTGCGCCCGAGGAAGAGGCCGGAGGAAACAGCCGTGTCTGTGGTGGCATCTGCATGGTTCCCGATAATCCCGACAACGCAATCCTCTATCAGACAGACCTGAATGGCTCCTATGAGGTGCCTGCCGAGAACATGCAGGCCTGGGCCGAGGAGATTTGCAAGAACAGGGAATGGCTCGAAGGTTTAGGGGCACACCTGGAGGCGACTTCAATGGCATCTCCAGAATTTCCCGAATGTCCAGGCGCTGATGCCATCAAGGTCTATCTCTATGATGGGCAGTATGGCAATCAACTCTTTTGGACTTTCATGAAAGAGGTCGCCATTGATAACGGTGCGCACATCGAATACTCGACTCGCGTCACCAGGCTTATTACCAACCCCCTCACCAATGAGGTTTTGGGTGTCACCTCCGAGGATGGCCGCAATTTCAAGGCCCGCAAAGGCGTGGTGCTCGCCTGTGGCGGCTTTGAGAATAATCAGGAGATGCTCAATCAATATTTCCGGGGGACTGCTTCCACGGTCCTTTTCCAGGGGAGCCCCTACAACCAGGGTGACGGTATAAAGATGGCTCAATCGGTCGGTGCTGATCTCTGGCATATGAACAACTATGCTGGTATCGGACTGTCGGTTCGCGCGGAGTCACCGGACAGCCGCAAGGCCACCTGTCTGAGATTCTCCAGTCATGATCATATCTTTGTTGGCCCCGATGGCACACGTTTCATGTACGAGGAGCGTAATGCTCTGGTTCGACATGGCTATATGCCCATCGCGGGTGGCTACGATCTGAATTCCATCCCCTTCAAAACGTATGCCATTTATGGGAAGGAAGCCTTTGAGAGCGGACTGACCATGCTGTCGTATAATTTTTCTGGCTGGAACAGCCTTTTGGGTCCCACGCCTGAACCAGAACCCGCCGCCTACATCGACAAGGGTATTGTTTTCGTCGCCGATACGCCACGTGAGCTCGCCGAGAAAATCGGCATCAATCCTGAGGGCCTGGAAAACACGCTTGCCACCTATGCCACGTACGTAGAAAACAACAGTGACCCTGAATTTGGCAAGGGGCGCGCACTCTTTGCCCCCGGTGAACCTGAGCCCAGGGTACCCGCCTTTACCCTGGAGGCAATCGAGCCGCCCTATTACGCCATGGAGATCTGCCACACGCTGTTGAATTCCCAGGGGGGACCGCGTCGCAGTCCTCTGGGAGAAGTGCTCGATACTGAAGGCAATCCCATTTTGCGGCTGTATGCAGCTGGAGAAATGGGCTGTGAGTACTCTTTCATCTACAACGGTGGCGGTAACTTCAGCGAAGCCATGTCTTCTGGCCGTATTGCTGCGCGTAACGCCGCTACAAACGAAGTGTGGGCATTATAACCATCAGACCAGACCGGTAGCGCAAAAGAGCACCCTACAAAGAGGATCGTGGAAGAAAAGGTAACTCATCTATGAAGACACCGAGAAAGCTCGTCTTGGCTCTTGGCCTCTGTGCGCTCCTGATGGGCCTGTCGATCATGAATGGCTGTGCGCCGCGGGAAAGGCAGCCCGACGACGTCGGAGAAAACGCATCGGAGTTGCCCGTGATGTCCTTTACGTGGTCGCCAGAAAGTGAGTGCGACGTGTGCCACGGCACCGAGGAGCTCTCATGGGGTGACAGGACGACGACCGCAGGGCTCCATAACCCCTCGGTAATTTCCGATCAGTTCGATTGCATGACCTGCCACAACGACAGAGCCGGCCTGACATCTGCTCATGAAGAGGTCATCATCGGCGATAAAGCGCCTACGCGACTGTGGGAGACGGAGGTTGCCACAGAGACCTGCACCGCCTCCGGTTGCCACGACGACGAGGCGGCACGCAGGGAGGCAACGGCGGGGCTCACGCTGCTCACCGACACCAAAGGAACCACGGTCAATCCACATGACCTACCCACGGGTGAAGGTCACAGCGGCTTTACCTGCTCAAGCTGCCATAAGGGACACGCAGCCAGCGAGCCCGAGAAGTTTTGCACCAGCTGCCATCACGAACGGGTCTACGAGTGCGGTACGTGCCACTAGGCGAACGCTGATTTACGGCAGGCGACTCAATGAGCCGCCTGCCGTAAACAGGAGTTGTCAAAGATAAGCGTGTCAGGGGGACGGAGAAGCGTGTCAGCCTGACGTATAATTTGACACACTCATTCTGAGTGTGTCAAATTATACGTCAGGCTGTGTGAAAAATCAGCTAGCGATATAGATAGATATATAGTATAATATAATCACTGCAAGACAGACCGGCGATAGGACTTCCCATGGGATACATA
>JAIRXA010000150.1 GCA_031268525.1 Coriobacteriales bacterium
TCCAGAGAGCGCAGGCAGGGTACCGGCTCGCCTTCAAATCGCAGACGTCCGTAGGGGTCGTCCTCGATAACGATGATGCCGTAGGCGCGTGCGAGCTCCAGCAGGTGTTTGCGACGTTGCAGGCTCATGGTCACGCCGCCGGGGTTATGGAAGGTTGGTATGGTGTAGATGAACTTCGTGCCGCGCGATCCCAGCTCGGACAGAGCTTCGGCCAGCAGGTCGGTGCGCATTCCCTCCTCGTCGAGGGGGATGGTGACGATGTGCGGCTGGTAGGCGGAGAAGGCCTGAAGCGCGCCCAGATAGGTGGGGCCCTCGGTGATGATGACATCGCCGGGGTTGATGAAGGACTTGCCGAGCAGGTCGAGCGCCTGCTGGGCGCCGGTTGTTACGGTCAGATCCTCAATCTGGATAGGGATGTTGAGTTCGGCCATCAGTTGGCAGATGGTCTGTTTGATCTGCGGTCGACCGGTGGTATCGCCGTATTGCAGGCCTGCGACGCCTTCTGTGCGTATGGCGTTTGCGGCGACCTCGCTGACCTGCTCCAGAGGCAGACAGCGAATGTCGGGCATGCCGCCGGAGAGTGAGATGATATCGGAGCGCGATGCGGCGGCAAAAAGATCGCGCACCGCCGAGGTGCGCATCGACCCCACGCGTCGGGCGTAGAGGTCGGCCCATTCGTCAAACTGTATGAGGCCCGATGTTGCCACGCTGCCACAGCCTTCTCTCGTTGAGGTCTCGTTAAGGAATAGTGTCAGGGAGTAGTAAGTGTACTCCTGTTGTGGGGGATTGCGTAGAGTCGAAGCAGGGGAAGGGCAGATAGAGAGGTGGTTTCGGCAAATCCAGCCTCTCGGTAAAACCGCCTCTCGGCGCAAATCCAGCCTCTCAGCAAAAGCCGCTTCTACAAATCTGCTTCGGCAAATCCAGCTTCTCAGCTTTTTGGCGCTAGAAGGCCAAGGCCAGCAGGGCGTCGCGGACAGCGTCTTCCAAGCCCTGCTTGCTGACGCAGATCACGGCATCACCGGGATAGAGCTGTGTCGATCCCTTGACGATTTCGAGCGCCTCTCCGCGACCGACCGCCACAAGCAGACTGCCTTCGGGCAGGGCGATGTCAGCCACGCGACAACCGGGCTGCTCTGCTTCCCTGTTGAGCTGAGCGCGTTTTGCCACCCCTGCGGCGACCCCGATGTGTCGCGGGATGGTGACCTCGGTGATAACGAGGTCACCTTGGGTCAGGGACATAACGGCATGGACGGCGCCCTCGGTCGCCTCGCTTTCGATCAGGCGGGAGATGATCGTCGTCGAAGAAACCGCCTCGATACCAATGCGTCGAAAGATGCGTTCGTTTTTGGGATTGCTCACGCGCGCAATGATGCGTGGTATCGAAAAGACCAGCGAGGCGATCTCGCAGGAGACGAGATTTGTGTCATCGGAGCCGGTGGTCGCGACGAAGATGTCGGCCTCACCGGCGCCAGCATCGGACTGGAAGGCCGAATCGCAGCCGTCGCCGTGGATCATCAATACGCGCGAGGGCAGGTCCAGAGCAAGGCGTTCGATCGTCTTCTCATCGCGCTCGATGATGGCAACATCGTGTTTATGACGCAGCAGCGTACCCGCAAGATGTTCGCCGACCTTGCCGCCTCCGTTGATGACTACGTACATGCCGTGCCTCCAGATTCTCCGCTTCCGAGCCCTGTGCCTTTGGAGACTACGTTTCCGGGTCCGTATGCTTCCCTAGGTATGCATATAGCGCGAGAAGTCCTCAATGAGGTCCTTGCGCACGCAGGCAATGACGATATCGCCGTCGTGGAGCACGCTGTCAGCGTTGGGGATGGAGCTCGCGGTGCCGTCCGCGCGCTCAAAGACCACGATGCGAATCTCATGCTCGCGTTCCAGAGCACCGACCCGAATCGAACGGACGGAGTGCGCGGAGCCGTCCACGGCCGCCCTGACGGCCCCGTCCCCTTCGATCTCCGAAAGGTCCAGCGAAAAACGCAGCACCTCATAGTCACCGAAGGTATCAATATGGCTAGAGTGCCCGGCGACAATTTTCGCGTACATCTCCTCCGCCACCAGCTCGGTGCCACAGACGTAATCAAGCCCCAGTTGCAGATAGGCGTTTTTGTGGCCGGGGTTATAGAGGCGGGTGAGTACGTGCGGCACGCCATAGAGCTTGCGCCCGACCTCGGCGATCATCAGGTTGGTATTGTCGATGTCGGTGACGGCGACCAAAACATCGCATTCTTCGATGCCTGCCCCAAGGAGCACCTCTTCATCAAAACCGACACCAACAATGCGTCGCCCATCAAAGCCACGTCCCAAGCTTGCGAAGGACGCTGCATTGGTGTCGACGACCGTCACTTCGTCTGAATTGTCGGAGAAAAGCGTCGCCAATTGTGAGCCGACTCGACCACATCCCACAATGATGATGTTCATGCGCCCTTGATCGCCTCAATCACCAGATCGGTGGCATCTTGCAGATTGTCCTCTGACAGACGAGCAGCCTCGTCGTCGCTCCAGCGCCATCCAACAGGCGTGTTCTTCTTCAGGCCGATCAGCGAGATAGCACGGCCACCGCTTGCCAGTATTTCCGTCGCGTCAGTTGCGAAAATGTGGAAGTCTATCTGGCCGAGCTGGATGCCGAGAGTCTGCCCTGCTTCGGCCAGAAGTCCCTGGAGTCGGTGGTCAACACCGACCGTGCGCAGAGTTCCCTCAGAGTTGGTCATGCACAGATCGCCAATGCCTACGCCCATGACATTGATGAACAGGGCACTGCGCAGCTCGGTCGGATAGGTAGCGAGCAGATGTTTGACCCCAGCCTCTGCCGATTCATGTGCGCCAAGCGCGACGAGCCAGACCTCCTTGTCGAGCAATTCAGCACCAGCCTGCTTCAGGGCATCGGCATTCTCGCCAAAGCTCATGCCGCCATAGGCGCCTCCGCGCCAACCGGCATCGTCGTCATCCTCGTCATTAAAGTTATCCCACGACCCGATTTCATCTCCCTTTTTGCGTGCGTCAAAATCCTCGTCCACGCCAAGCCAGGCAGAAGGGGCGCTTTCGAGTTTTTCCTTGTGACGACCCGAAAAACGATCTCCCATCGAACCAAAGAAAGACTTGACGCGCGATTGCGGGATATTTACGACTTCGGTCTGTGTGTAGCTGCCTGTCTCGGAATACTCCTCTACAAGACTGGAGTCGTCGGCGTCCGCGATGAATATCTCCTCTTCGTTGTGATAGGCGAGCAGCTCCTCGCCGATAGGCTTCATCGTTCCGGTCGCGCCAAGGGGGACAAAGGCTCCAGTCGTGCTGACAGGAGAGTTGTCGTCGGAGAATAAGCTCTCGGTAGCAATCGGTGTCGCATCGAGCGCGGCCTGATGCATGGGGATAGCGCCGGAAACGCTGGGCAGATCACGCAGGCGGTTGCGTTGCGTCGCCGAAGAATCGACCGGCGTAGGCGCCGCGGGCGTTGAGGAAGTTGAGGCAGAAGTCGCCTCAGGAGTGGGAGCCGGGCTGAAGGTACGGGAAGGAGTATCTTCCGACGCAGGAACGACGAGGGGTTTTGTGGAGCCGTCTTCGGAAGGCAGCACCCTGAAAGCCTGCCGATCGAATCCCGTTAGATCGGTCTGCGGAGTCAGAGGCGAACGCAGGGGTTTGAGCTCGCCGGTTTTCTCGAGGGCGGAATCAGAAGGTGCAGGCACGGGTACAGACGCGGAGCCGGAAGACGCGGATGCGGAGGACACGGAGCTGGAGGACGCGGAGCTGGAGGACGCGGATGCGGCATTGGAGGACGCAGGTACGGAGCTGGAAGATGTGGGCGCGAAATCGGAAGCTCGTGAGTCACGAGGCGCACTGCCTGCGGAAGCGTTGTTGGGAGAAGTGGGCTTCGGTGTGCTCGCCTCGGCGACCTGCGAGGACTGCTCCCCGCCTTGTCCACCCTGTTTTCTTTGGTCACGAGGTAAGGGGATGTCCGCAAAGCGTGAGCGCACAACCTCGTGATCACCGTCGATCCGTTCTTTGCGCTCCTTATTCTTCTCAGCCTTCTCACGTGCCTTCGTAAACCATGCAGGAGCACCATCGGGGCCTCGCTCCTGGCCCTCTGCCAGAGGGCGGCCTTGTGCATCAAGGGCTCGCTTACGGTCTTCCTCTTCCTGAGAACGTTGTTGCTCACTCTGGGCCAGAGGAGGGCGTTGAGCGATGAAGGGGCTGGTTACGAGGTTGTTGGCAATCGAGCCGATACGGGGGTCCATTGGCAGGCCCCCGTATTGTCCAGGTCGCCCGGGCTGTCCGGACCGGCCGCCTGACGCGAAAGCCTCACCTGAGGCATTGTTTTCGGAAGCTGGGGAATTCGCCATCGTCCCTGTACCGCTCGTGTCGTTTGCGTTACGAGCGCTATCAGTGTCGTCGGTGCTCTGTGCACCTGCGCCACGAGGCCGCTCTCGTACGGTGCCGCTGGATATCCGACTAACTTTTGGACCATCACTACGGGCACTATCGGCACTATCGCGCTTCTTGCGACCCCTATGGCTTTCGCCACTCTCATGTTCTGTGCTCTCCATACGCGAACGGCGACTTCTGCGCGTGCGCCTTGCCTCATCCCCATCGGCGCCAGCCAGTCCGGAGACAAGCCGTTGTGCAAGGCCGTACAGCACGGCCACGCCGGAACCATTGCAATTAGCGCCCTTGCTGTAAGGCATGAAAAAGTTGATGATTTCGACGAGAAAGGCGACCAGGGCAAGGCCGCCGCCAACACCAACCAGGACGCGAAGCACCGGGTCAAGGAGATCGGGCAGCGGTGCTATCACGAGAATTGCGAGAACAAGCAGCGCCCCGACGGTGATGTTCACGCCCAGCCGGATCGGACGGTAGCCCTGAACCAGCAGTGGGGCCGCCTGTACCTTGGCGCGCGAGGAATCGTAGTGCGCGAGGATGACGACGCGGCGATTACGCGCCGACGCGGCACCGTCAGGCAGATAGCGAGCCACGACATTTTGACTCAATGAGTTTCTGAAGAGCCTATCGAGAGGATTTCTGTCGACAAGCTCGAGCACCAGAAGAAGGGCACCGATCAGGAGCAACACAAACCCTGCGATCTGTAGAGAGGGGAGAAAGACGAGCAGTTCTGCACCGACAACCGCCAAGGCGAGGTAGACAGCACGAGTCCAATCGGTGTTGCGAGCGCAGACGAATTCATCGATCTGAACCGGGAGTCCGAAATCCTCCAGTCGGGTAGCGATGATCTCGGAAGCGTCGTTCTCCTGCTGAGTCCCAGTCGGGTGGGGCCCTACTTCAGAGACAAGCTCCTCCACGTAGTCAACCAGCTTAGCCATCAGCCCTCCTGCGTCCGAAAGGGGTACTTCGCCTCATTATAACGCTCTTTGGCTCTGAGGGACGTTATTGGGCTCTGACGTTGGTTCCCACGAAGGCGCGCAGGAAGGCGTCGGCGTCTGCGGCCAGATCGCGCGCCGTGTGATAGGCCGTCCTCACTTCGCTGGTTGCCTCGTCATATGCGTTCACGATGAGACTGATCGGTTCTTCGGGTATCAGCGTTGCGAGCTCCACGACCTGGGCGTCCTTGGAGACAAACTCGTCGTTGAGACGATTTGCGCCCGCGATGTCGTCGGCAAGAAGCGCCTCGTCGGAAGCGATGGCCAGGGCAACCGATTCACGCTTCGCGGTCAGATAGTTCACGATCGACGAGAAGTCGGCCTCCGGGAGCAGCTCACTGGCCCGAGCGATCGCCTCCTGCGCCTGCGTCAGTTTGTCGTCTGCTGCCTGGTTGTACTCCATCGCCTGACCGACCGCTCCGTTGCCGTTCTCATTGACCACCTCAACAGCCAGGCGCATGTCTCCATCTGCGGCGATGAGTAGATCCCAGGCTGTGCTGAACTCGACCGCGCAGAGCATGGCGGCAATATCGTAGGAGGTCAGCTGGCTGCTGAGATCGAGCATGTCTTTGCGGGCGGTGGCGGCATCGATGGCGTATTGGGCAAGCTGTTTGTCCTCCGCAGTCACGTAGGTAGTCTGCGCGAGCTCGGCTTTCGTGATGGCGACATCCAGAGTTTCCTGGGCGGAGGGGATCTGGTCGAGGAGCGCTTCAAGTTGCGGCAAGGCCTCCTCGGTAACCTTGTTCTCATTCGTATTATCAAAAGCTATAACAATAGTATCAGCTTCCTGAATGAGCGTAATCGCCTCGTTGAGATGTCGATCTCCCTCGGCCTTGATGGCGGCGAGCTCCGCGGCGTTTTGCGACATGGTAAAACGGATAAAAAAGGTGAGGCCTCCGGTCACGACGATGAAGATGATGAGTGCAGCAACGACGATAGGCCAGGCGGGTTTCTTTTCGAGAGGTTCTTCTGGCGAGAAGTGGCGTGCGTTTGTCGGTTC
>JAIRXA010000032.1 GCA_031268525.1 Coriobacteriales bacterium
TCTACAAATTATACGTCCCCCTGACACACGTGCTTGGGCGATGTGTTTCGCAGCCTACGAACGAACGGACATCTTACGTACACTCGTGCGGGCGCGCCGACGATCTCCCCATACGAGCAGCCAGGCGGCGCCAAAGAACCCCAGCGCGATGACCACCACATACACGGCCACCATCCAGCCGCTTTGATCGTAATCGATGAAAAAATAGGGGAAGTGTATAGGTGCGCCGGTCACCTCATCTGTTCGATAGACGACTCCGGACAGCCCCAAAATTGTTGCTTGTAGCCAGTAGCCCAGAGGCACCAGCGCAAAATACAGCGGGTCTCGTCTGGTCAGTTTACCGGGTTTGGTGAATAGGAGGTAGTCTGCAATCATGAGTAAGGGGGTAACTAGATGTGGTTGAAGGCTCATAAAGCTCAAGAGACTCTCGAGGTCCATTTTTGGTGCCAATAAGACCCAGTAGATGACCATGGTAACGGTGATCGAAAGAGTCACCAGAGCGCAAAATCGCTCGTTATAGCTACAAGGCCCTGTTTTGCCTTGAGATTTGATGTCAAAAAGGGAACGCCCCAGCAGGATTCCAAAGCAGACAAGACACAAAATATTGCTTTGCTGTGTGTAGTAGAGCAGTCCTCTCATGCTGAATGTTCCAGCGAAGATTCCCAGAAGGTCCAAAATTCCAGCCAAGCATAGCAAAAATGCAAAGGCGCGAAATCCTGCGGCCAATACGCGATTTTGTTTCAGCATAGAGGCTCTCCTCCTCGACGGTATGGCGTACTGTGTTTCCTCAACGTAAGGTAACACGGAGAAACAGCACTTTCAACAGCAGATGATCCCACGAAGGCCTCGTGCGTACGTCTTCCGTTTTTGGCAGGCTGACCGATTTACTCTGCGGTTGTGGTATCTGCTCCGACTCCATAGAAATCGAAGGTGGCAACTTTCAGCTTGAGGAAGACAGCCGTATCCGGCAGTGAGCGACGGTCGCTGCCGGAGTAATAGTCATCAAAGGCGATCCCGATGATCTCCCAGTAGTAGGTGGTTTCGTCGATGACGGTATAGCCTTTCTGGAAGGTGTTGCCGTAGTCGTCAACATCGGACTGGTCCACAATGGTCGACTCTCCACTCAGGCTCTGTATCGAGAGCAGATGCTGCATCTCCGCAACAAGGCCATCCGAGTTGAGGTTGACATACTTGAGCTGAGCAAAGCTTCCCATGTCGCCACTCGTCAGGTCGAGCATCCATGCGCCATTGAAGCCGCTTTGCAGCTCGTCGAAATCGTAGGCATTGTATCCGCCCTCATAATAGCCCGTGAGAGTTGCTTCCGTTTCGCCTGCAGGCAGGAGGATGATCTCCTTACCATAGGCTGTGTTATCGGGGTTGTCCGAGGTGAAGCGCTCATTGATGTAAACGTTCCAGCCAGTCTCCTGGAAGGAGTCAAAGGCGTCATCTGGTGATGAGGAGACCCAGCCGGTGAGCGTAGGCATCTGGGAATCAATGGCGGAACGCGTCTCGTCCGTGGTCAGGGTGATGACCTTTTCGTTTGGCCCCTCAGCTACAAAGGCGCGCACGAAATTCGTCAGGAAGTAGAAGGCCGCAGCGAGGGCGGCTATGACGACAAGCGCCAGCAGGATGGTGATGATTGGTGTGCGCCGGTACTTGAGGTCGCCCCCGCGAACACGATAAGAGGTGTCGTGCATCGAGGTTTGGCGGAAGGCTGCGGGGTCGGCGCCCGTGGCTGCCAAGGGTTGTGTCGCGGGCGTTCCGCGCCGCGATGAGCGGCTGCGTTCAGGGGCGGTGGGCTGAAGTTCAGGGGTGGGGGCAACGCTGCGACGAGACGTGCGGGCAGGCGGCTGCGCCTGCTGGCTTGCCGCTGTTTGAGCGGACTTTGATCTGCCTTGCGAACCTTGCGCCGAGCGGGCAGCTGGCTTGCTTCTGCTGGTCGCCGCTTTGTCCGGAACTCCCGAATCCGTGGGTTTGGTATAGTCTTCGACCAATGGCATCTCAGGATAGTCTGAGCCGACTGCCGCGTAACTCATGGTCTTGTTGAGATCTGGGTAGGCTTGCTCATCGTGAGCAAAGTCATTTTCGGCAAGAAACGCGTCGAGGTTGAACTCGGCGGAATCGTCGCTGAAGAATGGCTCCTCCTGCGTGCCTGACGCATTGTCAGGCGTTTTGACATTTTTCTTTTGCGCCATCGATAACCTTCTTAGGCCACGCGGTGGACAGGGATGATACGTATGCCCTGCGATATTGTACCCTAAAAGACCAGGTGCGCGAATCGGCGCCTCGCTCCCCGAAAGCCCCCTCCCTCAACTCCCTCGACTGAGAGCACCTGTCCCTTTTCCAGCTCTACGCGACTCTCGCTTGCGATCTACCCCAGGGTGTCGAGGTCGAAGGGCGTCTCCTGATAGACGTAGTGGTTCAGCCAGTTGGCGAAAAATTGATGAGCATAGGTTCGCCAGCGGACGAGCGGCGGGCGGGTGGGGTCATTGTCGGGGTAGTAGTTGATGGGGATGTCGATGTCCAGACCTGCGGCGATGTCGCGGTGGTATTCATGGTCGAGTGTGTTGGTGTCGTATTCAAGGTGGCCCGTGACGAAGACCTGACGGTGCTGTGGTTCGGCGAAGATGACGACGCCGGCCTCGGGGGAGCCGGCCAGCGGCTTGAGCCCGGCCTTCTCCACATCTTCTGGCAATACGGTCGTGTAGCGGGACTGCGGCATGTAAAAGGGATCGTCGAGTCCGAGCAGCAGAGGTGAGCTCGCATCGTATCGTTTGAGCGGATAGATGCCGGAGAGCTTGCGAGGCAGTAGGTGCTTGTCGATGCCGTAGAAGTAGTAGAGCGCCGCGTTTACGCCCCAGCAGATGTAGAGCGAACGGTAGACATGAGTGCGCGACCACTTGAGCAGGGCGCTGAGGTCGTCCCAGTAGTCGACTTCGGTAAAGGGCAGGGACTCCAGCGGTGCACCTGTAACGATCAGGCCGTCAAAGCGGCGATCCTGCTCGAGAATGGTGCGTGAGCTCTCATAGAAGGCCTCCATGTGCTCCAGTGTCGTGTGTCTGGTGAGGTGTCCGCCCATCGAGATCAGCGTGGCATGGATCTGTAGGGGTGTATTGGACAAGAGACGAAAGAGCTGGGTCTCGGTGACGATCTTTGTTGGCATGAGGTTGACGACGGCAAGTTCCAGCGGACGGATATCCTGTGCCGTTGCGCGTTGCTCCGTCATCAGAAAGACGCTCTCCTCGCGCAGGATGTCAATCGCGGGCAGTCCATCGGGTACGTTGACGGGCATGAGGCTCCTCTGGTCGTGTTTCGGGCGTGTCGTGGTCGTGTTGCGGTGTGTCGTGGGCGTGTTTCGGGCGAGCTGCGGGCGTTTTGGATGTATCGTCGTCGTGTCGTCGTCGTGTCGTTACAGGTCGTATTGGAGCATAGTAAACATATAAGTATGTACACAAGAGCTCATCACGATGAACCATGATAGCATTTTTATGCTGAGGGCTGGTCAAGTGAGCTGGGATATGGTATAAGAAAATCGGCGTTTCTTCCCAGTGATGGAGCGCAGGGTTTGTTGCGGCTTGTGAGAACCGATGAAAGCTGAGGTCTGACGATGAGGAAGTGGGATTTATCCCGCTTCCTTTTGTTAGGAGGCCGTCCGTCAAGAGATCGTCTTGCGAGGAGATTGTCTGGCAAGAGATTGTCTATCATGAGGAGGCCGCCTGGCGAGCGTAGGGTGAGCATGCCGCGAGTACACGATGAACACACCGCGAGTACATGATGAGAGCAAGGTGGGTTGAGCGGGCAATGCGAACGAAGAAGGAACAGGCTTTGCTGGAGGCGCTTGAGGGCGCAGCGGCTCAACATGGCCTCGAGCTGGTGGATG
>JAIRXA010000106.1 GCA_031268525.1 Coriobacteriales bacterium
ATACTGGCAAGCCTTGTTTTCTACGCCTACGGCGAGCCGATCTACGTGCTCTTGATGGTCGCCTCGACACTGATCAACTGGCTGCTCGGCAGGGCGATCGGCAAACGACTTACAGCTGGCACGCCCGCAGACGGCAGGCCCACAGCTGGCACGCCCGCAGACGGCAAGGACGCATCCGCCGCCGATCCTGTCCTTGTGAGCAGAGCTGTGCCAAGCGCAGATCCCCCGGTTTCTCTCTCCAGACCTCGCGGCCTCATGGTGCTCGCGGTCATCATCAACCTCGGGTTTCTCGGTGTCTTCAAGTATGTTGGGCTGCTGGCGGATTCGGTCGGTTTTCTCTTCGCTCTCGATGCGCCCTTCGCGGCCATCGCCTTGCCGATTGGCATATCCTTCTACACCTTTCAGGCGCTGTCCTATGTCATCGACGTCTATCGCGGTCAGGTTCAGGCACAACGCAACTACCTGCGTGTTTTGCTCTACATCAGCTTCTTCCCACAATTGATTGCCGGGCCGATCATCAAGTACCACGACATTGAGCAGCAGCTTGTCGCGCGCGTGGTGACGATCGACGGCGCCGCCACAGGACTGCGGCGTTTTGCGACCGGTTTGGCCAAGAAGGTATTGATTGCCAACAGTCTGGGAGCTGTCGCCGACGCCGTGTATGCCACGCCTGGCAGTGAGGTCAACATGGCAGTAGCCTGGATCGGTGCGCTGGCCTACATGATGCAAATCTATTTTGACTTCTCGGGCTATTCCGATATGGCGCTCGGTTTGGCACGTATGTTCGGGTTTGAGTTCAAGGAGAATTTCGACCATCCCTACATTTCGCGTAACATCCGAGAGTTCTGGCGACGTTGGCATATCTCGCTTTCAACGTGGTTTAAGGAATACCTCTATATCCCGCTCGGCGGTAATCGTAAGGGACGCGCGCGAACCGCGCTCAACAAGTTGATCGTCTTTGGGCTCTGTGGTCTGTGGCATGGCGCGAGTTGGACCTTTCTGCTCTGGGGTCTGTTCCACGGACTGTTTTTGCTGCTGGAGGAGTACCTGCCGATTCGCAAGCTGCCGCGCCTCCTTGGCTGTCTGTATGCCTTGCTGGTGGTCTGCATCGGCTTTGTGATCTTTCGTGCAGACACCTTGCCGCAGGCTGGCCTGATGATAGCCCAGATGTTCACGGGCTTTGGTGGCACCTATGCCGCTTGGGCTCAGGCTGCCTCGCTCATTGATCCCTTGACCGTGCTGGTTTTCATCATTGCGATCATTGCCTGTCTGCCGCTGGCCGGCTCTTTGCGCACCTGGCTCGCGAAGCGCGGGAGCACTTTGCGCTCGACGGCGCGTGTTCTGAGCTATGTTGGCGCCTTCGGCCTGTTCGTCCTGTGCTTCCTTGCCCTGTCGGGCAGTGGGTATAATCCCTTCATCTACTTCCGATTCTGAGAGGAGTTCTGGTAGAAACACGCCTATGAAACGCTTTCAGCTCATATTCGTCATCGTGGTCACGGCGCTCCTTCTCCTGCCCTTCGTCGGAATGGCCTGGACGCGCGGCGACACCACGACGGAGAATCGTGAGCCTGCGCCCTTCCCAACAGTGACAACGGCAGGCGGTGCCCCCAATCTTCAGGCCCTCTCTCAGTTTGGCACCTGGTTTGATGACCATTTTGCCTATCGCAACGAGGCTGTCGCCACCAATGCGGTGCTTCGCGCCCAGCTCTTTGGCGTCTCGGCAAGCAATCAGGTGCTCATCGGAGACGACGACTGGCTTTTCTATGAGGGCACGCTGGCGGACTATCGCGGCACCGCGCCCCTGTCCGAGCGAGCGTTGTTCAACGCGGCGCATAACCTGTCGCTGTTCCAGCGTTTCTGCGAGGCTCAGGGAGCGGACTTTCTGCTGACCATTTGCCCCAACAAGAACACGCTGTACCCCGACTACATGCCTACTAACATCTGGCCTTCCACACAAGCCTCAAACCTTGAGCGCCTCGCTCCCTATCTGCAGGAGTTTGAGGTCGATTATCTCGATATGCAGGCCGTGCTCAGGGACGCCGACCCTCAGCGTTTTGCGGGCGATGGGCTTCAGGGGCTCGACGCGTGGTATTTTGCGCGCGACACGCACTGGAACGAGCCAGGCGCCTGGGTGGGGTATCAGGCGCTTGCTGAGCGTCTTGGACTACCCACGTCCGCCTTGCCATCGGGTACGGGCGCACAGGACTGGTCTGAGCGTACGGACCATATCGGCGATCTTGATGCCATGCTCTATGGCATGGCAACGACGCCTGAAGCTGACTGGTATCTCTCTGGCGTCAATGACGGCACAGGTCTGGCGGGAGGGAGCTGGTCGTATACCGGTGAGCAGAGCGATGTGACTGCCGATCGGAGTGTGACGGAAGGTGCGGGCGGGGCACGTCTCGTGGTCTACCGCGATTCTTTTGGTAACGCGCTGCTGCCCTATCTGGCGACTGCGACCGATACAGCGGTCTTCACCAAGCTCATCCCCTATAACGCGCTGGAGGTGAGCGACTTGGACGCTTCGCTGGTTCTCGTCGAGCGTGCCGAGCGCCATCTCGACTACTTCGCCACCACCGCGCCGATCGTGCCCTGCCCGAGTGTGGCACTTGACCTTGCTGACCTTGCGGACGCTACCGGTGTGGCAGGCGCTCGCGACACCTCTACTCTGGAGAAGGGGGAAAATGGCCCGCTTGTTACCTTCTCGGGCGTGGTCGCCCCCGAGTTGCTGAGCACGCGCTCGCACATCTATGTGGGCATCCTTGACGCGCAGGGTACAGAGGTCGTCTTTGAGGCTCTGACAACGAGTCCCGCTGAGACCGGTGCAGATAATGGCTATCTGGTCTATCTCTCTTCGCAGGCCATCCCCGAGGGCATGTACACGGTCACGGTCTATGTTGAGACGGATTCTGGTCTGGTAGTGGCTCAGTCCGATTCCTACAAGAGGTAGGAGGGCATGCGTGAAACTCCGACCGTTCTTGCCGGTGCTGCTTTTGGCGGTGGTTTTTGCTCTCGCTCTTGATGGATGCTCGCAAGCGAGCATCCATGACTCGACTGCGGGGCTTGACCCTGGACAGGATACTCCTGCGAGTACGGGAGTCGACGTGGTGGGGGAGGGTGATCCGCTTGTGATCGGATCACCAGAGGCTACGACGACCGAAATCATTTTGACGAACCAGACCGACCAGACAATCGTCGGTGTTCAGATCAGAGATGTCGATGCCCCTGCCTACGGTGCGCAGCTGTTTGGTCCAGATGATCGCTGGACAGATGACCAGCGGCTGATTCTCCATCTCGACCTCGGCAGCCTCGGTGTCGCTCGGGACGGTGAGGCAGGTGGTACCGATGCCTCACAGGGTCGCGAAGGGGCAGCCATCGCCTTCAATCCGCAGTATGACCTCCGCCTTACGATGGCTGATGGGAGCCTCTGCGAGCTCCATGCGCTTAATCTGGAAGGGCTTGTCGACGCACGTGTTCGTGTCGAGGACGACATCGTCTACCTCGTCTATCGAGAAGGCGATACGGAAGCCTCGACCCTCGAAGCCGAACGCGCCCGTCTGTAGGCAGGGTGACAAAGGGACGTGCAACAGGGGACGGTCAACCTATATCTTTTGTTGGCTGTGACCAGTGTTCGCGGGTTGTGCGGTCATGGCTCTTTCGAGAGGCTTCAGGCAGGGTTTTTCGGCATGGTCCACTGACCCTTTGGTAGAATTCCACAAAGGGTGGTACAGAGACGGGCCGGCTCGATGACTAGCGCGGCTCTGTGA
>JAIRXA010000130.1 GCA_031268525.1 Coriobacteriales bacterium
CAGAAGGAGGACTTGTACAAATGCCATTTACTATTATACTATAACACTACTTTACTGAGCTTGAGAATCTACCGATTTCGCCGTCAGATATGGGAATTTTCACACAGTCTGCCGTCCCCTTTGTGTTTCCGAAAATCCTCTCTACCTACGCGGGCGGTCAGAGCCCGCCCCTACGGACGCATGGTTGCCATGTCCGCCCCTCCGCAAGCACGAAACACAAGGCAAACGGTCATCACTCGGTGCTTCCTTAGGTCAGATATACAAATTCGCCAGCCTCACGGGGAGCGAAACGCGCATTGGGGGCGGGGGTTCCCACGGCCAATGTGCCGTAGACCGTCTCGTCGTCGGGAATCCCCAATTCGCGCAGTGCCTTGACGATCGGAGGGGTTTGGACGAGAGTCGTCATCTGGTTCATCCAGCAGCTGCCAAGATCCAGCGATTGAGCGGCGATGGACATGTTGCCGATGGCAAGAGCTGTGTCGATCGCACCGCTTACGCTGTCGGCGTTCACGGAGACGATGATGAAAGCGGGTGCCCTATAGATGAAGTCTACCTTGTCGTCGGCCTTGGCCTTTTTGATGAGTCCCCTGATGAACGGCGGCATCTGCTCATTGGGCTCCAATGCCCGAAACGCATCGCGTATTGCCGAGTTGACGATGGCGAGCTTATCAGGTGCGGTGATGACGGTAAAGCGACGGGTCCTGTGGCCGATCCCGTGACCAGCGGCGGCACCTGCTCTCAGAATGGCGGCTAAGGCATCTTCGGGCACGGGGTCGTTCGTGTAGGCGCGGGTGGAGTGCCGATCAAGAATATTCTGAATGGTCTGATTCATCTCTATCCCTCCGTATTATCTGTATTGACAGCCAGACATAAGTCAGAGACGCCCCGAAATCCAAGAGCTTTCAGATGCCTATATAAGTCGGCACAAGGCCGCTAAACGAGAGAACCCCCCTCAGTGCCCTCGGTAGTATAACAAATATGTTAGGATACAAGCAGATTAAAACAAGTCAGGACACAACAGCGAGCGACGACGAGAAATAGCGAGAAATAAGCGAAAAGCGACTGTTTAAGAAACACCGTGGCGTTATCGAGAAAACCATGAGGCATTTGGCCCCAGTGGCCTAGAAAGGAGACCCTGTTGGATCTCCACGAAGCTGAAGATTTGCTTGCGTATCGTTCGGAATTGCCCGTTGAGGCCATCGAGGCCTTGCTTGAATACATCGGAATCGGTCTGTTCAACATGGATCTGGCGACGGGCGATATTGCTATCAATCGTAGCGGTTGTCTGCTCACGGGCTTTGAGCCCGGTGATGTTCCCGAGGACGAGAATACACGTGAGACGCTCACCTACGAGGAGGATCGTGACCTCGTACGTGATGCGCAGGTGCGACTGATGAGCGGCGAAGCCAATCGCTATCACATCGAATATCGCATGCGTCGCAAGGACGGCTCGATCGTCGCCGTCGATGAGGCTGGTCTTGTTATCGAGCGCGATGAGGAAGGCCATCCGGCCCGCCTCGCGCTTATCGGACGCGACCTTACCCGGCTGCGTTGGGCGGAAGACAAGGCGCGACAGATGGAGACGGATAATCGTCGCCTCGCTCTCGGACTTTCCGATAACGATCTGGCTGATCAGAACCGCATCCTGCGTGCCCTTAACCTGGCGGCCCGGATGATCATCGGCGGCTTCCACCAGGATTACGAGACGACACTGCAGGCAGCCCTGCAGGTCATCGGCGAAAGCGTACTGGCGAACCGTGTGCGCATCTGGCGCAACATCGAGATCGAGGGTACGCAGAGCTATTTTCTGCGTACGGCCTGGTCGCAGGACATAAGTGTTGGCGATACCGTCGACCAGCAACCCATAGGCTACGATGCGATCATTCCCGACTGGCACGAGCTTATGCGCGAGAGCCCAAATCAGCACCTTGCAGCCTCTGAACTGTCCAGCGAACTGCATGAGGTCTTCGATATCTGCGACGGCAGCTATTTCCTGCTGGCACCGCTGTATCTCAATGGCGAATTCTGGGGCATGCTTGGGGTCGACAGCACGAATCGCGAACACGATTTCACCGAAGACGAAGCGGAGATACTTATCCCCGGTGTGCTCGTCATCGCCTCGTCCATCTCCCGCAATGAGACGTTTGGCAAGCTCAATGAGGCGCGTGAAACGGCGCTGGCGAGCACGAGAGCCAAAGCCGAGTTCCTCTCACGCATGAGTCATGAGATACGGACGCCCATCAACGCCATCATCGGTATGACTACCATTGCAAAGAAATCAAAGGATCCCGAGCGTATCAGCTATTGCCTGGAGAAGGTTGACAGTTCCTCGCGGCAGTTGTTCAGCCTGATCAACGATGTGCTCGACATGAGCAAGATCGATTCCGGAAAATTTGAGATTGTCAACGGTCCCTTTGACTTTCGACACGTGCTCTCCAATGTGCTCAACATTGCCGAGGTCAAATTCGCAGAAAAAGGCCAACACCTCGTGCTCGATAACACCGTTGACTTCAGTCGCCTGATCGTTTCCGACGAATTACGACTGTCACAGGTGCTCACGAATCTGCTTACGAACGCCACGAAGTTCACACCTGAAGGCGGGCAGATCACCTTGATGCTGCGTTCCCAAAAGCTGGAGTCAGCCAGCAACAAAGAGGGGGACAAGGCTTCGGACGGATATGGGGAGCAGGGCGGCTATTCGCGTCTGCATGTCGAAATTCGCGATACCGGCATCGGGATCAGCAGAGAAAAGCAGCTGCGGCTCTTTCATTCCTTTGAGCAGGCCGACAACTCCATTACACGAATCTATGGCGGTACCGGGCTTGGGCTTGCCATTTGCAAGCGCATTGTCGATCTGATGGGCGGTAACATCTGGGTGGAAAGCGAGGAAGGGGTCGGCTCGAACTTCATCTTTGAGGTGGAAGTTGGTTGGGGTGATCCGATCGTGTCAGTGGCAGTTTCTGGCAAGGGTACAGGAGCGACCGCAGGGAGTGGCACGAACAACGCTGTAAGCATGACAGATGTGGCTGGCATGGTAGGTGCGGCAGGGGCGGGAGCAGGCAGTGCGGTCTATACGGTAGACGACATGACAATCGACTGGACGGGGCATACCCTGTTGCTGGTGGAGGATATCGAGGTCAATCGTGAAATCGTCATCCAGCTGCTTGCTGAGACAGGGGTAGAGATCGTCTCGGCCGTCAATGGTCAGGAGGCTCTCGACATCTTCCTGAAGGATCCCGAGCGCTTTGACCTCATTATGATGGATCTGCAGATGCCCGTCATGGACGGCATCACGGCGACCAAGAATTTGCGCGCAATCGAAGACATCCCCTGGGCGCGCAAGGTGCCAATTGTCGCGATGACGGCAAATGCCTTTAAAGAGGACGCACAGATGTGTCTCGCGGCGGGCATGGACGAGCATATCGCCAAGCCCTTTGACATGAGCGATCTTATCCGCCGCTTGTCGAGATATCTGGATGTTGAGTAGATAGCGGAGTAGGTGGCGAGGTAGGTGGCGGTAGGGCCGGTGACAGTAAGAGGACAGGGGGACCCGAAGCGGGTGTAGCGCGTGTAGTTGCCCAAAAGCAGCGCAACCGTTACCATATCATCTTGCGGCTTGAGCCCTCAGCAGGAGCCGCTTATCGCATGAAGTCGGGTCGTGGCGCAGTTTGGTAGCGCACTTGACTGGGGGTCAAGGGGCCGCAGGTTCAAATCCTGTCGACCCGACCAGTACATGAGATAG
>JAIRXA010000133.1 GCA_031268525.1 Coriobacteriales bacterium
TCCCTAAAACACCTGACCCTCGATAGGGTCGCTGTAGTAGGGTTCGGTATAGGGATCGGAATACGCATCACCGCCTACATTCAGCATGATGAACGTTGCAAAGAAACAGCAGGAACATAACAGCAACCCGACGATAACAAGGGTAACGATCAAGCCGACATTGTTCCGTCGCGGCGGTGTTGGCAAGGTGCCCTGCGTGGCATAGGGGTACTGATAGGGCGAAGGGGGCATCTGGTACGGCATTGCCCCCGGATACCCCTGATAGGGCTGCTGGGGCTGAGAGGGCGGAGCTTGCCAGGTGGGGATGGGGCTCCCTATCTGAGTCTGGCCTTGTGGCAATGGTGGCATAACCTGCTGAAACGACTGCGGCGGCGGCAGAAAGCCTTGCTGGGTACCGGGCGTATCGACAGCGCTGGGCACCTGGGACTCCCCTGTTGTTTCTTCGGGCTCAGGCATGAGCTGTTCTCCTTCAGGATAGGTTTTGAGCATTATTCGCTGAAGCCTTCATTCCTCCAAAGCACATAGTACCTCAAAAGTGCGGACCGATGCTCCCTCTTACCCATCTTACTCCCTTACGGAAGACCAATACATACGTGACGCTGATCGTTGATTGAGACACGTCCGGCGGCAAGCCATTGCAAGACCTCGGGATACAGGAGGTGTTCGACCGCATGAACGCGCTCTTCCAAAGCCTCAAGAGTATCGTCTTCCTCAATGGGAATGGCCCGTTGGGCGATGATGGGACCCCGGTCGTATGCGGCATCGGCAAAATGCACCGTGACACCCGTCAGCTTTACTCCAGCATGAAAGGCATCCGCGATGCCGTGGGCTCCCGCAAAGGAGGGCAGCAGCGCCGGATGTATGTTGAGCACTCGATCGGGAAAAGCCGTAAGGATCGGCTCGGTGACCCTGCGCATATAACCTGCCATAACGACATACTCAACGCCCGCACGCGCCAGTTCGGCAGCGATCAGGCGATCGGCGAGAGCGGGGTCTGCATAGACCTCGCCAGACAGCGCGATGGTTGGGATGCCCGCTGCCGCCGCGCGCTTGAGCCCGTAGGCGTCGGATCGGCTCGAGACTACCAGCACAATCTCAGCATCGAGGAAGCCCGATGCAATGGCATCGATGATTGCCTGAAGGTTGGTTCCGCCGCCGGACAAGAGTACTCCGAGTCTCAGCATCATCGCTCCCCCATCGTATAAATGACCTGAGGGCTTGCTTGGGGGTCGGCGGCAGCGACAACTTCGCCGATGCGCCAGACCCGGTCGGTCGCCGCAAGGTGTTCCCTGAAGGCCGCCTCGGCCTCGGGAGGACAGATGAGCGCCATGCCGATGCCCATATTGAAGGTGCGCAGAGCCTCATCCTTCTCCAAGCCAGCGGCTTGACAGACAATCTGGATGACCTCGGGAATATCCCAGCTCTGCATGTCGATTTCTGCGTTGAGACCCGCGGGCAGAGCGCGGTTGAGATTCTCGGAGATACCGCCACCGGTGATATGTGCGGCGGCATGAAGGGGCAGGGCCGCCTCCAGCGCCGCCAGCAGCGCCTGCACATAGATGCGTGTGGGCGCGAGCAATGCCACAGCGAGCGAACGCCCGTCGGCCAGCTGCCGCAACCTGAGCTCCTTATCGCTCAGATTGTCGGTCAACGCGCGTCGCACGAGCGAAAATCCATTGGAATGCGGTCCACTTGAAGCGAGCCCCAAAATGACATCGCCTGCACGCACCAGATGAGGCCCGATCATTCTGGGCCGATCAACCACACCCGTAGCAAAGCCTGCAAGATCGAACTCCCCCGGCGGCATCGTACCGGGGTGCTCCGCCATCTCGCCACCGATGAGCGCACAGCCCGCCTGGCGACAGCCCTCGGCAATACCGCCGACGAGGGTCGCAGCCAGCGAAGCCTCAAGCTTCTCCACAACGAGATAATCGAGAAAAAACAGGGGACGGGCACCGCTGACCACAATATCGTTTGCGCACATCGCCACCAGGTCGATACCGATGGTCGAACAATCGCCAAGACGACGTGCGAGTTCGATTTTCGTGCCCACGCCGTCGGTGCCCGAAACGAGAATGGGATCCGCCATGTCTTGCAGGGCAGCCGCTGAGAACAAACCGCCAAAGCCCCCGATGTCGCCGATGACCTCGGGGGTATAGGTCGAACGCACGGCATCACGGATCGCCTCAACCGCGCGGGCACCCTCCGCGGTGTTAACCCCGGCGTCTCTGTAGGTGATCTGGCTCATCGCATCTCCCTGTCCCCTACCTGCCCCACGTTCGCTCTGAAACTCGTTCCTATACAAGAGAGATTGCGCCCTCTGTCGGCGGCTCGCTATCCCAGAAGTGCGGTTTAAGATTACCGCAGAAGGACTTTGTCTGCATCTGCTCGCTCAGATGAACGGGGTACGACCCGCTGAAGCAGGCTGTGCAGAAGCCGGGGCGCAAGGGCTGGCACGAGGCCAACAGCCCCTCTTCTGAGAGATAGGCAAGCGAGCTTGCACCCACATACTCCGCAACCTCCTCGATACTCCTGGTGGCAGCGATGAGCTCATTTTGCGTATCGGTGTCGATGCCGTAGAAGCAGGGCCAGCGCACCGGTGGCGAGGTGATGCGTAGATGAACCTCGGTGGCTCCGGCCTCGCGCAGCATCTGGCAGAGCTGGCGGGTGGTGTTGCCGCGCACGATGCTGTCGTCCACGACGACCAGTCGCTTACCCTGAATGGTCGCGGGCAGCGGGTTGAGCTTCAGACGGATGCCGCGTTGCCGCAGTTGCTGAGTCGGCTGGATGAAGGTGCGCCCGACGTAGCGATTCTTGACAACCCCTTCCGCAAAGGGAATGCCACTGGCTCGCGCGTATCCGATAGCAGAAGGAGTACCACTGTCTGGGACACCCATCACGAGGTCGGCGTCCACCGGAGCCTCGCGAGCCAGAGCGCGTCCCATCGCGTCACGGGCCTCGTAGACGCCTTGGCCATCAAGCACGGAATCCGGACGCGCGAAATAGACATACTCAAAGACACACAGGGCCCGCTCACGAGGCATAATAGCTTGCTCGCTTACAAGCCCCTCATCGTTGATGCGGATGACCTCGCCCGGCTCCACATCGCGCACGAACTCGGCGCCGACGATGTCCAGGCCGCAGGTTTCCGAGGAGACCACCCAGCCGTGATCATCGGGCAGTCGCCCGATACACAGCGGGCGGATGCCGTTTGGATCACGGAAGGCATACAGTGCCTCGGCGGTGATCAACACCATCGCATAGGCGCCGTCGATCAGCTCCATTGTCTTGCGAATACCCTCACGCATGTGATGCGTTTCATGTGTGAAGTAGCCGATCAGCTTGGCGGCAACCTCACTGTCGGTCGCCGAACGAAAGGAGATGCCCAGTTCGAGCAACTGGACACGAAGCTGGTTGGTGTTGACCAACGTACCATTGTGGGCGAGCGCGATGATCGAATCGTCAATGGCCGACAGGTGTGGCTGCGCCGCCTCCCAGGATGAAAAGCCGCCCGCGGTCGAGTACCGTGTGTGCCCAATGGCGATAGAGCCCTCCAGCGTAGCCAGCGCTGCTTCGTTAAATACCTGAGTGACCAACCCACGATCCTTGGTGACCATCACTGACGAGCCATCGGCCACCGCGATGCCCGCGGATTCCTGCCCGCGGTGCTGCAGGGCGTGGAGGCCGAAGTAGGCAAGGCGCGCAGCCTCCTCACCGGGAGCGTAGACCCCAAAGACCGCGCAAGCCTCCTCGGGGTGATCGGCAGGTTCGGGGAACTCGGGGGATTCAGGGAACTCGGCGGGTTCGGTGGGTTCGAAAAACTCGGGGGATTCAGGGAACTCGGCGGGTTCGGGAAACTCGAGGAACTCGGCAGGTTCAGGGAACTCAGCAGGTTCAGGGAGCTCGGCGGGTTCGGATGTCATTGCACCTCTCCACCCATGGGCTCGTCAAGGGGTTTCGCCAGCAGGATGATGCGCTTGGAGTTACCCAAATCGGTACAGGTGGCAAGACAGTACAGTCGATCGATCTCGGTCGCAGCCTGTTCATCGGTGAAGACCGCGTAACCAAGCAGTTCGGTGAGGTAGTTCGCGAAAGCCGTCTCATCGGGGAAGTTGAGCTGGCGCAGTTTGTCCTCCCCTTCGCAGATGACGACCGCAACCGTTGTCAGACGGAAGGTTTGCGCAGGAGTAGCGATCAGCACCGTGCGATGCTCATTAAAAAAGGCCTGATCATAGGCAAAATCCCGCAGGCCGGCGAACATCGAGCCATCCATCATGTTGTGCCCGTAGATCATGGTATTACGATCCGTCAGGGAGGAAGAATTCTGATAATCGAGGAAGATGGAGCCGACGGTGCTGAAGCCCTTGTCGAAGAGGTGGTTGAGATAGTAGTCATTGTCGGAGGCCTGTGTGATCGGATAGTTGATCCGCGTGCCGGGGACAAGGACCCAGGCGACGATATCCGGGTTGATCTCATGCAGGGCATCCCAGTTGATTTTGAGGTCGTCGCCTTCCAACTCGACTGCAACCTGCGGATCATTCGTATCCACACCCGCAACGTCGCTTACGCGGTCATAGCTCACGCTGGCGCTCTGGTAGCGATAGACCAAATAGGCAGCAATGGCCAGAGCGGCGACAAGACAGACGATGCCGATGACCAGCAGGAGACGGGAGCGCTTTCGTGAGCGTGCGACACGTCGCGGGTCTGCCGACGGAGTACGACCCTCAAGCGGATCTTCCGGGCGCCTGTGTAATGCCTGATGCTCACTCATTGCTTTGTGCTCCCTACTCAGTTCGGACGTACAGCCTGTCCAAACGTGTAGGAGCTCCCGTCATGCACACAGCAGACGGGAGCTCCCCTACTTCCCCATTCAAGAACCTTACTTCTTCTTCATTTCATCAAAAAAGCCTTTTGCAATGAATGCGAGGATTCCGATGACCACCAAAGCAATAACGATCCAGATGGCGACCTTCGGGATCGCAATCAGATCGAACAGGCCATAGGGGACGCTCAGATCGAACAGGTTAGTATTGGTGCCTTCCATGACAGCATTCCTCCAACTGGTCGAGCGGGTTCGATTGAGGGCACTACGCCTGATGGCCATCGCTGGGAAAGACCCGAAGATAACTACCAGGAGATACCATGGTATTCTAGCACATCGCCACACAGTAGATACCGTTACGAAACTGATATGCCGTTACGAAACTGATAACACGAATGGGATGATTCGTGTTATTCTTGCATTCATATAAAGACACATGCCCGTAGGCACGCGGAGCCTCATGAAAGGGGTCGATATGCCTGAACCCATCGTTTTGGATGCCCTTAACTTCGACAGCACGGTCCTGGAGTCCGAGATACCCTTTCTGGTTGATTTCTGGGCGCCCTGGTGCGGGCCCTGTCGGAGCATCGCTCCCATCGTCAGCCAGATTGCCGATGAACGGTCCGGATCGCTCGCCGTCGGCAAACTCGACATCGTTGACTACCCTGAAATTGCCGACCGGTACAATATCGAGGGTATCCCAGCACTCATCCTGTTCAGGGATGGCGCTCCCGCGGCTATCTCCATCGGAGCAGTCCCCAAAGACACGATTCTCAAAAACCTCTCCCTGACCTGAGAAAGCGAGCCATCCATGTGCAGCAACGGCGTGAACGCCAGCCAGTTCAAGATGAATATCGAGCAGATTGACGAGACCGTGGCGCTGACACGGCGCTGGGTACATCGCGCCTTTCATCTGGCGGAGAACGCTCAACAGCCCAAAACCGCCGCACGATTGAAGGAGGCGCAGGGCCTGCTCGATGAGGTTCGGGCATTGCTCAGCGAGGCGGGAGAAGGCGCCGAAGAGGAAGCGGCGAACGCTGGAGTGACCGTCGTCGCTCTCCAAGAGGCGGGTCAACGCGAGGGGTAACCGTCGCCGCTCTCCAAGAGACGGCGAACGCTGGGGGTGACCGTCGTCGCTCTCCAGGATGCGGGTCAACGCGAGGGATGACCGTCGCCGCTCTTTAGGAAGCGGCGAACGCTGGGGTCAACACAAAAAGGTGAGCGGGGAGAAAGGCAGCCATGAGTGACCTTATGCGCTTCTCGGTGGCCATGCCCGAGGAGCTGTTGATGCAGTTCGATAACCTCGTCGCCCGTCGCGGACTGGCGAAGAATCGCTCGGAGGTCATTCGTGATCTCGTGCGCGATGCTCTGGTTGACGAGGAGTGGGACGACCCCGATCAGGAGATTGTCGGCACCCTGACCATCGTCTTTTCGCATCACGCATCCGATCTGCAAAACAAGCTCGATCAGATACAGCATTCCCACCATGACAAGATCATTGCGGCGATGCATATCCACCTCGACGCACACAACTGTCTGGAGGTCGTTGCGATGCGCGGGCGTTCGGACGAGGTGCGAGCCATCGCCGAAAGCGTGCTGGGCGTCAAGGGCGTCAAGCACGGACGGCTGACGAGCACGACGACCGGGCGCTTCCTCTAGGGTGCGGCATCCAAGCGCTTGACCTGCATATCAGTGGCATCGTTCAGGGGGTGGGGTTTCGGCCCTTTATCTATCGCTTGGCATGTTCGCAGGGGCTGGTCGGCTGGGTGCGCAATACCAGCGACGGCGTAGAGGTACATATCGAAGGCGTGGATGAGGCGACGGCTGCCTTTCTCTGTGAGTTGCCATCCAAGGCGCCATCTGCCTCACACATAAGCGAGATAACGACGAGAGAAAGCACGCCTCAACACTGCGAGGGCTTTGTCATTCTTCCCTCACTACGCCATGAAAGTGTTGTCACCTCCATCTCGCCGGACATCGCCACCTGCCCTCAGTGTCTCGCTGAGCTCTTTGACCCCGATGACCGGCGGTTTCACTATCCCTTTATCAACTGTACCGACTGCGGCCCACGCTTCACGATCATCAAGGCCCTGCCCTACGACCGTCCCGACACCTCAATGTGCGACTTTGAGATGTGCGCGGACTGCGCCGCCGAATACAGCGATCCGAATGATCGCCGTTTTCATGCGCAACCGGATGCCTGCTTTGACTGTGGGCCCCATCTGACCCTGTGGAAGCGCAACTCCGCCGTTGAGGCACACGGCCTCGAGGGGAGCGATGCGGTCATCGAGACGACCTGTGAGCTGCTCCGTTCGGGACAGATCGTCGCCATCAAGGGGCTCGGCGGCTATCACCTTGCCTGCGACGCAGGCAACGAGGTGGCGGTCAACCTGCTGCGTGCCCGTAAGCGGCGCACTGACAAGCCCTTCGCCGTCATGGTACGCGATATTGCCTGCGCCCGGGCCTTGTGTCGAGTAGGCGAGCTGGAGGCGGATCTGCTTACCGGCACTGTCCGCCCCATTGTATTGCTGGAGCGTCACACACCTGGAGAGGCTGAGAGCGCCATTGCTCCTGCGACGGCCTCGGGTGCTGTCGCGGCGGCCTCGGGCAGCGCTCCTGCGACGGCCTCGGGCAGCGCTCCTGCGGCGGCCTCGGGTGCTTCCGCAACGGCTACTTCGGCGGCCTTCAGGGCCACCCTTGCCCCCTCGGTCGCTGGCTCTCTGCACGAGATAGGCGTGATGCTTCCCGCAACCCCGGTACAGCACCTGCTGATGGCACAGCTCGATATCCCCCTGGTGATGACCTCGGGCAACCTCAGCGAGGAGCCGATCATCGCAGACGTTGAGGGGGCACACGTAGAACTTGGTTCCATCGCGGACGCCTTCCTCGATAACGATCGTAAAATAATATCACGCTATGATGATAGTGTTGTGCGCGTGATCGATGAACAGGTCTATCTGGTGCGTCGTGCCCGGGGGTATGCGCCCGCGCCCTTACCCTTTGTCGTGGACGGCGGCACTGCCGACGCGAGCGGTGGCGCGGGCCACAGTGACGAGGGTGGTGAGGGCAGCGAGGGCCACAGTGACGAGGGCGGCACCCGGAGAAGCGAAAACGCGAAAAGCATCCGAGAGATCTCGCCCCCCGTCATACTGGCGGTCGGCCCCGAGCAAAAGAGCACCATCACCTTGACCCGCGGCGACGAGGCCTTCGTCTCACAGCATCTCGGTGATCTTGCAAGTGCCTCGGCACTCAGGACCTGGCGCTCGACCGTGGCGCTCTACGAGCGGCTCTTCAACCTGCGACCTGAAGTGATTGCCTGCGACCTGCATCCCGAATACCTCGCGACCAAATGGGCTCGTTCCCAGGAGCAACCTCGTGTCGAGATACAGCATCATCATGCTCATATCGCCAGCGTCCTTGCAGAGGCACAGGTTGCACGCGCCATCGGAATCGCTTTTGATGGAACGGGCCTGGGCGACGATGGGAGCATCTGGGGAGGCGAGGTTCTGATCGCCACGCTGGAAGACTACGAACGCTTCGCCCATCTGCGACCCGTGCCTCTGCCGGGCGGCGCCGCCGCCATCGAGCATCCCGAACGCATGGCCTTCTCGCTGCTGCGGAGCCTTGATATGGAGCGACACCCTGGAGCGAGCTGGCTTCTGGAGCGTCTGGGCGCTGATCGGCGAGTATTGCTGGAGGGTGTGATCTCTGCCGGCCTGAACAGCCCGCTCACTTCTTCAATGGGGCGGCTCTTCGACGCGGTGAGTGCGCTCTGCGGTATCTGCGCCAACCCGAGCTATGAGGGCCAGGCGGCGGTTGAGCTGGAGGCGCTGCTGTATGGAGCAACGCAACCGAAAGAGGAGGAGGCGCATATCCCCCGCTCCCCCTATCGCTTCGCGCTTGACCTGCCGATCATCGATCCGACCCCGGTACTGGCCCCTCTTCTCGACGATCTGGCAGCGGGTCTTGCTCTGGCGACGATCTCCCTGCGATTTCATCGTGCGGTCGTGCGACTGATCCTTGAGATCGCCGAGGCAGCCCGCAACGCCACAGGCTTGAACGATGTCGCCCTCGCCGGCGGAGTCTTCATGAACCGCTATCTGCTCACCTGGGCCCCGCCTGCCCTGCGCAAGGCGGGCTTTACCGTGTTGACCAATCGCGAACTGCCTACCAACGACGGAGCCATATCCTACGGTCAGGCGGCTGTTGCCGCCGCGCAACTGGCGCGACTGGCCGCCGATGGCATAGAGTTGACCTGAAGCGATGATACGGACAACGAGACCGATAATGAGACCGAAAACGAGACTGCTAACGATACTGACAACGATACGAGAAGGAGCCATAGCCCATGTGTCTGGCGATACCAGCCCTGATTGAGACCATTGACGATGATCGGATGGCCATTGTTGATATCCTTGGAGTCAAGCGGCGCGTCGCCCTTGACCTCGTACCGCAGGCGCTGAGGGGTGACTTCGTATTGGTGCACGCAGGTTATGGGATCGAGGTGGTCAGCCACGAGTTCGCCGCTGAAACGCTTGATTTGATCCGCGAATTCCCCGAACTTGCCGGGCAGGATTCATGAGCGTTCCGAATGCGCCAGATGTGGTTGATGTGGTTGGTGCGTCGAATGCGCCAGATGTGGTTGGCTCGCCAGACGATCCGAATGCGTTGGGTGCGCCAGACCTTTCGGGAGCGTCGGCCATCGCCTGCGATCCCGTGCGCGAGGCCTTTCGCGACCCCGTGCTTTCCCGCGAACTCCTCAAGCGCATCGAACAGCTTGCCGAGCCCCTGACAGAGCGTATCGCGCGCCCCGTCACCCTCATGGAGGTCTGTGGCACACATACCGTCGCCATCGCCCGCGCGGGGCTGCGTTCGGTGCTGCCCAGCACAATTCAACTGGTCAGCGGTCCAGGCTGCCCGGTCTGTGTGACCAGCAACGCCGATATTGACCGCATCATCGCCCTCACACACGTTCCCGACGTGATCGTGGCGACCTTCGGCGACATGGTGCGCGTTCCCGGATCGTCCACCTCCCTGCAACAACGCAAGGCTGAGGGTGCGCCTATCGAGGTGGTCTACTCGCCACTCGATGCGCTGCAACTGGCCCTGGAATTTCCAAAGCAACAGATTATCTTCGTCGGCGTGGGCTTTGAAACGACGACACCGCTGGTGGCGGCGACCATCGAGCGCGCCTGTGCGCAGGAGCAGACGAACTTCAGCGTGATCACTGCACACAAGCGCGTACCTCCTGCTCTGGCGGCACTCGTCGACGATCCCGAGGTCGCCATCGACGCACTGATCCTGCCCGGCCATGTGAGCACGATTCTCGGCGAAGAGCCCTATGCGTTTCTGGCGCGTGAGCATCACATTCCAGGAGTCATTACCGGCTTTGAGCCTGTTGACCTGCTCCAGGGTATCGCACAGGTGCTTGAGCAGCTTATCGCTGGTGAGGCGCAGATTACAAACGCCTATCGACGTGCCGTGATGCCTCAGGGCAATCCAACGGCACGAGCCGCCATCGAGCGCGTCTTTTCGGTCACCGACGCCAACTGGCGCGGGCTGGGCGCCATCGCCAACAGCGGCTACAGCTTGTGTGAGGACTTCGCTGCCTTCGACGCATTGCGACGTTTCTCGCCCGAGGTTGAGCCGACCGTCGAACCGCAGGGCTGTCGCTGTGGCGAGGTTCTGCGCGGCATCCTTGCTCCGTCCGCCTGCCCGCTCTTCGGTCGTGCCTGCACGCCCTCACACCCGGTGGGTCCCTGCATGGTGTCTTCAGAGGGCAGCTGTGCTGCCTGGTATCGCTACCGAATCGGATGAGAACTCTGGAGATGAGCTCATATGACTATAAACGATGATATGATCTTGCTGGCACATGGTTCGGGCGGTTCGATGATGCGAGAGCTTATCGAGGAGCTTTTCTACGAGGCCTACGGCTCCGACGAATTGCTGCGTGGCGATGACGCGGCGGTCCTGGAAACACCAGGCAGCTCTGGTCGGCTTGCCTTCTCAACCGACACCTTTGTTGTCACCCCCTACGTCTTTCCCGGAGGCGATATCGGACGCCTGGCGGTCTGTGGTACGGTCAACGATATCGCGACCTCAGGAGCGATCCCACTGTGGCTTTCCGCCGCGTTCGTGCTGGAAGAGGGCCTGCCGCTTACCGACCTTCGACACATCTGTGCCTCGATGGCCGAGGCGGCCCACGAGGCGGGTATCCGCATTGTCACCGGCGATACAAAGGTGGTGGCACGCGGACAGGGTGACGGCATCTACATCAACACAAGCGGCGTGGGGGTACTGCCTGATGATCGTTCCGACGGTCTGACCGGAGCGAACTGCCAGCCCGGCGACCACATCCTGCTCTCCGGAACCCTCGGTGACCACGGCTGCGCCATCGTCTCCTGCCGCGAGAATCTGCATTTCTCCACAACGATAGAAAGCGACGCTGCACCCCTGAACCATCTGGTCGCCGCCGTACTCACAGCCGCCCCTGCGACCCGCTGCTTTCGCGATCCGACCCGTGGCGGTCTGGCCTCAAGCTTAAACGAGTTGGCGGCACAGAGCCATACCATGATGACGATTGACGAGGAGGCCATACCCGTGCACGATCAGGTACGGGCTATCTGCGACCTGCTCGGCTTCGATGTCTTCCAGGTGGCCAACGAGGGCAAGATGGTGGCCATTGTGCCTCCCGCTCAGGCAGACGCAGCGCTCGCGGCAATGCGTGGCAGCCAGTATGGCAGCGAGGCGGCGCTGATCGGTGAGGTCTTTGCGATGTCTGGGACCGATGACGGCCCACTGGTCTCCGTGCGCACCTCCCTGGGATCCGAGCGTGTCCTCGACATGCTGACCGGCGAGCAGCTGCCGAGAATCTGTTAGATCTGGCGGGGTGCCAAAGGGGACGGGGTGCCAAAATGCCAAAGGGGGACGGCATGTGCCAAAGGGGGACGGGGCATGCCAAAGGGGGACGGCAGACTGTGTGAAAATTCCCATATCTGACGGCGAAATCGGTAGATTCTCAAGCTCAGTAAAGTAGTGTTATAGTATAATAGTAAATGGCATTTGTACAAGTCCTCCTTCTG
>JAIRXA010000087.1 GCA_031268525.1 Coriobacteriales bacterium
TTGCCGTGCCTTGACGCGCTTATGGGCAACGCAGAGAGGGGCTTCCCCTACGACGGAGCCAAGAAGCATTACATCCTCGACATCGACAACGCCAGCCTTGCGCGGAACGTGGTGGCCGCGCTGTTGCCCGTGACGCCATTACCGAAGCCACGCAAGAAGAGAGGTGGTAATGGTGCTTAGGGAGTATTCGCTCAAGACCCCGCGTGAGGATATCATCGACATCATAGATCAGGTTCGTGAGGCCATCACTGCAATCGGCATAGCAGACGGCATCGCCATCGTCTATTGCCCGCATACGACGGCGGGCATCACGATAAACGAGAATGCCGACCCTGACGTGGCGCGGGACATCCTGCTCGGGCTGGATGCGGCCTTTTCCAACCGTCGGGAATTCCGCCACGCAGAGGGCAACAGCGCGGCGCACATGAAGGCATCGGCCGTCGGCTCGTCGGTGACGGTCATCGTCGAGGGTGGCAGGCCCGTGCTCGGAACATGACGGGTTCTGCGAGTTCGATGGGCCGAGAAGCCGCCGGTTCTATGTGAAGGTGATGGAGGGATAGAGCATGATGAGTATCCGCCCTATGAGTAAAACCAAATACGACATGCTCAAAGACAGATGGAAAAGACCAACAGCAATCCTATGCTTGCTCCCAATCGCATGGCTCGCTTTGGATTTAACTGGGTTACGGTTTGGGGATACCGTCATCGTCGTGTCATGCTTTATTGATGAGCCGATAGATGCCTTCTTTTGGGCGACTTTCATGGCAGTATGGTTGCTGTTTATATTCAAAGAGCGGCTCGGCAAGTATGCTCTGGCAATTTGCATGGTTCTTTGGGCAGGTATGCAGCTTAGCATGTATGGTTCTTCTCAAGAGGGCATCGCCAGCTACAATGGATTTTTTGCACAAGAGAAAACATTCTATTTGCTCCCGCCGTCGGACAACGTACTTGTCAAAGATTTCTACCACTCGATGCTCGATGTGCTGCTTGTAGTGGCATTGATTTCAATCGTTATATATTTGACAGGGGCAATTCTTCATCAAAGAAAGATGCGGACAAAATGACCAACGATTTGCCTACTGTTAAACGATTTGAGCTCAAGGGGTGTGCATTGTATCATTCTGTTGTAGGTTAGCCAACAACAACTACCATCCCTCGATACTATCTCCTGTATCGAGGGATGGTTTTTATTGGCTTGGGCGCCTATCTGAGGGGTAGCCGGTAGAAATGGTGGCAGGTAGGCAGGTAGCCGCCGAAGCCTACGCCGAGCAGCACCTACGCCGAACAGCTCCATCGTCCTGGGACATGCTCTGAGATAATCGCAACCTGTTATAGTGAACTCCACACGTTTTAAGGGGATATAAGGAGGCCACTCATCGAATTCGCAACGATCACGGTCATAATGAATCCAACCGCAGGAGCCGATAGGGCCTCTGCCTATCGCGAAGAAGTCACCACGGGCCTCAGTGAGTATTTCCCCGATAGCCGCATCGAGCTCCTGCACACGGAGAGCGCTGAAGATCCTGCGCTGTTTGGCAGCCAGATACAAAGTGAGTTGATTCTCTGCCTCAGCGGGGATGGTACGATCCATGGCGTCCTTCAGGGCCTGATGCGGCGCCCACGCACCGAACGACCGGCGCTCTGCGTATTGCCCTTGGGCTCAGGCAATGATATCGCCCGAACCTTCTCCATACCTACCTCACCCACCAGGGCTCTGCCAGCCCTTGCTCGCGGATATCTCCAAGCGGCCGATGTTGGCAGCTGCATCCCGGATCATCAGGACGAGGTCTACTTTTTGCAGACACTCAGTTTTGGCATGGACGCAGCGATTGCTCTCAAGACCATCGAGCTGCGCAAACACACCCGCAACCGCGAGGCTGTGCTCTATGCCCGGGCGGCCGTTGACGCCATCGTCCACGAATTGCACACGAATCACTTCCATTATGTAATGGATGGGCAGGAGAGACGCGACGACCTGTTGATCATGGCTATCCAGAACGGACCGACTTACGGCGGTGGTTTTCGGGTAGCCCCGCAGGCGCGCATCGACGATGGCCGGCTGAACCTCTGCATGGCCACGCGCATAGGCAAGCTACGGGCGCTCTACTATCTCAGCCGCATGAAAAATGGTACCCATGAGCACCTGGCGAGTTTTCAGACCCATGAGATCAGGCATCTGATCGTCGAGACGGATAAACAGGTGCCGACCCAGATCGACGGCGAACCGATTCGGGCGCGTCATTACGAAATCAGTGTGAGGCAAAACGCGATCGACTTCCTGCGCCCAGCATAGGCGAAGAGCAGGCTTGGGCCGCTACGCCAGATAGGAGATTACATCGTGGACACCACCATAACATTGCCCGAGGGCTACTCCTTTGTCGATCTGGACGACGGGGCAAAATCGGATATGGTCGAGCTTCTCCGCTGGAGTTTTCCTACAGCGCTTTCTCATGAGGGGATGCTTGCCGTCCCCATGGCCCCAGAAGCAGAACGCAGCGTAGGGGTGCGCACCTGCGAGGATGGACGCCTGGTTGCGATGCACGCCTCCCACCCCTGGGAGCGTTTTCCTCTTCCCGGTGCGACAGGGCAAGCAGCGGGTCTCACCGAAGTCGCCGTACACCCTGAGCATCGTCGTCGCGGCCTGCTGAACGCGATGATGCGCCTGCATCTATCGCGTTGTGTAAAGCGTGGCGAAGTGCTCTCTATCCTCACCGCCACCGAACCGACGATCTATGGCCGCTATGGCTACGGCCACGCAGCAGACAGCCTCGCCCTAAAGCTCAGTCGTGGTGCGGGACTGCGCTCGATTGAGGGCTCCGAGGCTGTTAAGGTACGTGTGCTCCAGCTGGATCGAGCGCGCCACACGAGCGTGATCAATGCCGTCCATCAGGCGGCTGGCGCCCAGGGGCTGTTGGCGCGACCGGGTTGGGCGGGCCGCACGACGGAGGTTCTGCAGGCGGCGGAGCTCTACGAGCATCACCCACTACGGGGCGGCAGAGAAGAATTGCGGCTGATGTTGGCCGAACGGGACGGCGAGGCGGTCGGCTATGCTCTGTTCCAGCGTAACGCTGTTTGGGAAAACTGGGGCGACGGCGGCCCAGCTTCCACTGTCACGGTCAAGGAATGTGTGGCGATCGATGGCGCGGCGGCCCATGCCCTCTGGAGCCGCCTACTCGACCTCGACCTGACCTCCAAAATCGAGGCGTGGCCAGTGCCTGTTGACGACCCGTTGATCGGGATGCTCCTGAATGTCACCGCTGCTCTGGCCCTGTGCGAAGAGTTTCTCTGGGTGCGACTGGTCGATGTGCCCGCCGCTCTGGCAGCACGTCAGTACAGCAGTGATATCGATGTGATATTGGAGATACGCGATGCGCTTCTACCCGCGAACCAGGGGCAGTGGCGTGTGAGGGCTCGGGCCTTTTCCGCCGAGGTCAGCGTCGAAGCCGTGAAATCGGTAGAGGTCTCGTCCGCCGATGCTGGGACCAACGACGCTCGGTCTACGAGTGAGCGTCCCGCCGACCTCAGCCTCGACATTCGCGAGCTGGGAGCCGCCTACCTCGGCGGTACGAGTCTCGCGGCCCTGGCAAAGGCTGGACTGGTACAGGCGCGCTCCGATGAAGCACTCCTACGCACCGCCGCCGCTTTTCTGTGGCCCATCGCTCCCGGGTGCACCTGGCTGTTCTAGTATCTGGGCCAGGGAAGTGCCTAGCGATTGCTTCCCTGGCTCTTCCTGCTCCTGCGGTTGAGCGAGGTAAAGATACCGACAACAGAAAACGCGATACAGACGATGAAGCAGGTTCGCGTGATGCTGACGATCTGCTCAGGGGTAGTCATATCCATAGGCGTCGTACCGATAATCAAGCTCATAACAATGGTGATCACCGCCATACTCGACAGCTGACCGAGATTGCGCATCGTCGTCAGGAAACTTACTCCGATCCCATAATCAGCACGAGGCACCTCGCTCATCACAGCATTGGTGTTCGGTGAGGAGAAGAGCGCAAAGCCCGAGCCGACGACCGCCAGTGAGATGAAGATATGCAGCAATGAGCTGTGTTCGTTGATGAAGACCAGCGAAACTAAGGCGATACCACACAGCGCCATGCCAAGCGAGGCGAGCCGAAATGGCGAGTAGCGATCGGAGAGCCGTCCAGCGATTGGCGATACTATGGCCTGAATAAGTGGAGCGGTGACCAGCACAAGCCCCGCGACATCGGCACTGAGCGCCTGGGCTTGCTGTAAGTAAAGAGACAGCAGGTAGGTCACCGCAAAGGTCGCGCCATAGTTGAGAAGCGCGGAGAAACTTGAGAGCAGAAAGTTTGGTCCGGCTTTGAAGACGCGTGGTGCGAGGAGAGGCTGTAGCGCACGATTCTCGTAAGCGATGAACGCAATGATGAAAATCACGCTCGCGGCGATCAGCGGCCAGGAATACAGGCGCGGCACCTCATTGAGACCGTAGGCCAGACAAAAGGTCGCCAGCAGGTAGAGAAAGCAGCCTGGCAGATCAAGCTGTTCGGCGAGTTTGCCCGGCGCACGAACCTGTGAGTTGGGCGGCAACTTGATGCACGCCGCAACAAGGGTCACCAAGGCCCATAGCGCAATGAACACGAAGAGTGAACGCCAGCCGAAATTGTGGGTAAGGAGGCCCCCCAGAACCGGGCCGCAAGCCAAACCGATATAGACCGCAGAAATGGATATCCCCAAAACCCGACCGCGCATGTTCGGCGGGTAGGCATCGCTGAGGATGGCCTGGTTCGTAGCAAAGATACAGGCTCCGCCGATGCCCTGGACAACGCGCAGGAAGATGAGCCACTCAAAACTCGAAACAAACACGACGATGATGAGCGAGGTGACGGTGAGAATGAGGAAGCCGATCACAAGCAGTGTACGACGACTCGTAAGGTCGCCCAGTCGCCCGAACGGCAGGACGAAGACCACACTACATAAGATGAAGGCAGCGATCAGCCAACCGAGGCTTACAGCGGGCGCATGAAACTCCATGCCGATGGCCGGCGCTGATATGCTCAGGGAGCTTCCGACAAAGGAAGGCAGGAAGGAGGCAAGGACGATGACGACGAGCACCGCCCGATTACTGGTTTGTTGCTGAGTCATTCGACCCCAGATGACGCCACTCCACCCCAAGCGAGGTTGATAGCATTCGCGCGTCCTTGCGCGTCATAGGTGCCGACGATCAATACAGAGTTGGGAAACAGCCAGCTCGGAGTACCGATGCTCTTCTTCATGAGGCGCCTCTCTAGAAGGTGATTACCTTGCGTGTCTACTCTTACGCGCCTGCTGCTTTATCTGCCTCCTTGCGCGAATTCATGATTATAGCGCTTTTTGCGCAAAGGGAATGACCGGTCACGAAAACACAAAGGGGACGGAACACAAAAGGGACGGGGTATTTTGTGTTAGGAAAGTGAGTTGTGCGATTCAGAGCCGTACTTTTATAATGCTAACACAAAATACCCCGTCCCTTTTGTGTTCGTCCTTTTGTGTTTTCGGACCGCTTGTCCCCTTTGTCACCCAACAGTTTTCTTCACACTATTTACCCTGCTATCCACTTCCCTATCAATGGAATTTTTGATAGCAGAACACTAATCCCAAAGCTGATCAGAAATACAACTATCGCGAGTATCGGGATAATGACGACAAGGTTTTGTTCCCAGAACCATGTCATCAGATATTTTTGGAATACCGCCAACACGAAAGCATGGACAAGATATAAGCCAAAGCATCGTTTAGACAGAATTTCATTGAGCTTCTTGCTCTTACGATTCTTTAGAAGCGATTTGGCGGCAATAAAAAGAGCAAAACAAATAGCGACGGTATTGGGGAAAAGATTTCCCCAGAACGTTGTCGTTTTCTCATTCGTAGTCAAGTACAGAAATTCACTAAAGCCAACGGTGAATAACAGCCCAATGATGCCAGCGGCTATCATCACTATAGTCGTGCGCTTCGAGACATCGTATTTCATGAAATAGTGTCCTGCGAGAAATATCCCGCCATACCCGGTGACTTCGGCCAAGAGATTTGTAAAGCTCCCTTGAGGCAAAAAAGAAAAGGGCTGTTCCAGTATTGGAAGGAGTGCATTGATGAATGGTATGCCTGTCCCGATGACAATAAAGAGAAGCAGTGCATATTTCTCCATCTTTCGCGGACAATTGAACAAAAACTGTTTTATTACTGGGCTGAACAGATACAGCCCCAAAATCAGATATAAAAACCAGAGGTGATACCACGCTGGGCCGAATAATATGTCCTTTATTGGGGCTTCGTGAGAATGTGTGGCAGGAGAGCCACGGCTGGATAGTTCTTCGAGGGTTGCTTTGAGGGTCGGCGCTCCGACCGAGGTGTTGATATACCAACCCCGTGCGCCGAGCACATCTTGCCTGTGCCGGAGACGACGGG
>JAIRXA010000095.1 GCA_031268525.1 Coriobacteriales bacterium
CTCACGCTGATGAAGGGTGATGAGGTTGGTTATCGCATCGAAGAACTCGCCAATTTGCCGTTGCTCCACGAGTGATGGAAGCGATATGGCAGTTCCCAAAATGTTCTCGTTATAGAGCCGTTTTATCGTGCTTCCCTCAATGCCTACCCATTTGACAACAGAGTAAAAGTGCTTCAAGAAACCGTTGTCAAGCCGCTCATCATGTTTGAGCCAAACGATGTTGGAATCCTGAAAATACTCGTCTTCCCCCGTGTATTCAACGATCCGACCGATACTGCCGGAAGCAGAAATCAGAATGTCACCAACTTCAGGATATGGATACTTGGATTTGTATTCATCAAACAATTCGCGACTTATGAAAGCGTCTGCCTCACTGCCGAACGTCCCGATTTTATAAAAAGGAACATCGCCCGATTCAGCAGTCTGCTCTTTGAAAATGCGTTTGTTCATTACAACAGAACCCAGTTCTCCCAACCTTCGCTGTTCCCAAGCGTCAGTAAATCCGGTGAAGCGAATGGCTGGTTTTGTCTTCGATTCGGCCACGTCATTCACCTCTCAGCAGGGATTGGAACTCACCAAGTCCCTTCATGTCGTACTCGTTGCCCGTCAGACCATCAATCAGAGTGGAAAGCGACGATTTTGCCTCGGCGATTTGTCCGGCCACTTCCGCATAGGTGGTGGCATACTTTTCGACCAGGGTTCGAATGCGGGCGGTCAAGTCTGTGATGATGTTGTCAGGTATCTTGTAGAGAGCGGCCATGAGTGGCGCAATCCACTTGGCTGCAAGCAACCCAGTCACCTGCTCGTCCGACAAGCCCTCAATCGTCTCTTTGGTGAGCGAGTGTAATGCGGCCACTTCCTTCTTGACCTGCGCCTTGATATTTTTCTCTTCCTCTATCAACTGCTTGACCTGCACCAGCTTTCTCTCAAAGGAATCCTCGGAATAGCTTGCGATTGCGGCCTTTGCCTGCGTGGAGGAGCCGAGCAGCTCCTTGACCTTCTTGCTCACGTCCGTGGCAGAAAAGGCATCCTTCGTCTCAGTGAGAACGTCGCTCTCCTTTTCTTCCTCTGACAGCGAATCGATGATTTCTTCGTAGACAGACTGAATCTCCAGCAGGCGTTCCTCTTTTTGACGCACCGTGGTGGCTTCCTCTGTGAGCAACAGGGACTGCACCAACTCGAAGGGTATCACGCGGCCTACCCAACCATCTTGAACCTCTTGGTCTTTCTTCAATACCATGTTGGGATCTACCTTTTTGGCTGCGTCAAACCCTTCAGTTTGCAGGATTTCAAGGTCAATTGCAGCCTTTACCCATTCATCATCAAGGGCTTGGTACGCACTGTATCGGTCAACAAGGTCAATCCTTTCGAGCCGCCCAAAGATGGCATTTGCCAGAATGGATTCCTCCTTGTTGACGTCGAGTGTCGCCCAGCCATCGATCAGCTCTCCTTTAAGCCATGCCGCGAAGTCGCCAAACGCTTCCTCGTATCTGCGCTTGAAGTCGATGACACTCTGGTTGTCTCTGACTGCTTTTTCAATATCATCCACGGCCAGCTCGTAGAAAGGCGTACCGCTCTCCATGAACAGAGCTTCTTTCAGCCCGGCGAAGGTGTCCCAGTATTCATCAAATACGGCGACCTCCTTTTTCGGTATGCCGCCGAACATGGATGCGTAAATGTCCCACGTCTGTGCCGCTTCGGATGAATCTACGTAACGGGGAATGTTGAGGTTGTACTCGTTTTGCCTGATTTCCTCCTGGCTGACCAGGCGTGAAAACTTGTCAACACTCGTTCGGCTGATGACCGTATCGGCAATTCTCTTGATGTCGGAAGCGCGAAGAACGTTGTTTTTGCCAACTTTAGAAAAGCCCTTTGACGCATCGACAATCAATACATCTGTGGCTTCGCGCCTTCTTTTCAGCACCATGATGATGGTTGGGATTCCTGTGCCGAAGAATACATTGGCGGGAAGGCCGATGATGGCGTCAATGTGATTTTGCTCGATGAGATTCTTCCGTATCTCACCTTCCTCGCCACCGCGGAACAAAACGCCGTGTGGCAGGATGATGGTCATCATGCCGCTGGGCTTCAGGTGGAAGAGGTCATGCAGCAGGAAGGCAAAGTCGGCTTTGGTTTTGGGGGCCATACCAAAGTGTGCATAGCGTGGATCATTCTCCCTGTTTGTTGGATCCCACGCCTGCGAGTAGGGAGGATTGGAGACGACTGCATCCACATAGAGTGGATTGTACGTTCCTACGGGGTCGCTGTCTTCAAAGTACGGCCAATCTTCTTCCAGAGTATCGCCGTTGCGCGTAACGATGTTGTCTGGCAGAATGCCGCGCATGACAAGGTTCATGCGCGTGAGGTTGTAGGTATTCTCCTTGATCTCCTGTGCATAGTACTTGATGTTGTCCTCGCCCTTGATATGTTTGGCAACGGAGCGGCCAATGTTGATGAGCAGCGAGCCAGAGCCGCTTGTCGGGTCATAAATTTTGATTTCCGCCCTGTCCTTTACATGGTCTGCCACGATTTCTGACATCAACAGGGCAACCTCGTGCGGTGTGTAGAACTCACCAGCCTTCTTTCCGGCGTTTGCGGCGAACATACCTATCAGGTATTCATAGATGAATCCTAAGACGTCGTAGCCCTGCTTGCCATCCATGGGGATGACTTTTATCAACTGGATGAGGTCACTGATGGCCTTTGTCTGTGATCCGGAACTGTCACCGAGCTTTGAAAGGCCCGTTTGCAGAGTATCCAATATGCGGTCAAAGACTTTCCTGTGCGTTGCATTGATGAGGCGACTGAAAGCAGAGAGCGCATCACGGACATTTGACACATCAAAGTCCTTGCCCTTTTTGATCCATGTGGAAAAGAGGTTGTCGTAGGCGATGAAGTATCCGATGCCATTTTGCACGAACTCCACACTATCTACATCGTCTTCAGTAAGGGCCTCGATATCTGTCGTGGTGAAATCCTTTTCTCTCAGAAATTTTTCCTCGGTGTCTGACAGATACTTATAGAAGATGAAGCCGAGGATGTAGTCCTTGTACTCGTTGGCCTCGATCTTGGAGCGCATCTTGTTTGCGGATTCCCAGATCTTTGACGCCAACTGCTGCTTGTTCATACGTTCCCTCCGACTCCCTGTGCCTGTTGTTGACGCGTTTACCTGTTGCTGCTTCGTGTCCCTGGCTTTGAATATCGCTCCAAACGGCTTCTGATGTCTGTCAGCATTTCACCGTCATACTTGAAGTGTGCTCCGCCCTGATATGAGCCGCTGTTCCTTACAAAGCCCAACTGCTCAAGGCCACCGGCGAGTTGTGTGGATTTCCTGAGCGTTCATTGGTAAAGCCTCGTTACAATGTCTTGCATGAAGAAAAGCAGTCGAAATATCATAACCATTGGTATAGCCTCAATACTCATTGTGGGCTCACTGTTCACTCTATCACAGTGTGCTCCATTGCAGCCATCAAACCCCGCCCAGGCACCCACTCAGGCAACGCAGCCCAGCATCGACAGCCCGACACCAACACACACCGAGGCGATCGACATGGAAGTCTCGGTTATCGACGTTGGGCAGGGCGACTCGATTCTCGTCATGAGCGAAGGACGTTCTCTTCTCGTGGATGCCGGCGACAGATCGTCGGGGGATGAAGTCGTTGCGTATCTGAGAGAGCAGGGAGTCGAGAGTATAGACTATATCGTAGCAACCCACGGCGATGCCGACCATATCGGGGGCATGGTTGAGGTTTTAGAAACCTTCGATGTGACGCATGACATCATTGCGCCAGAGCTTGCAGGTACAACAGCGACGTATCAAAACTTCGCAGCCGCCGTTGAACGCGAGCCGGGTGTCGGTTTCACCACACCTTCAGTTGGGACATCCTACTCGCTTGGGGATGCAACCATTCAGATTATCGCAAACGGGGAAGGTGAGAAGGACACCAACGACTCCTCTATTGTCTTGAGAGTGGTCTGTGGAGGGAAGTCGGCCTTACTCCCCGGGGATATTCCTGAGCGAGTGGAACTGCAGCTCGTTGCCGCAAACGCCCCCTTGGACAGCGACCTGCTGAAAGCTGGCCACCACGGCTCAAAATACTCGTCATCCACGATCTTCCTTGATGCCGTCAGTCCCGACTACGTTGTCATCTCCTATGGTGCGAATAACCGCTATGGACATCCTGCACCGGAGGCGCTTGAACGGCTGAGGGAGACGGGCGCAACACTCTACGACACAGTCGATGATGGAACGGTTGTGTTCCTGTTCAGCGATGGCGTGATCATGCCACCAAAGGCTGCCTGACGGGTACCAGGACTTTATGAAAGAGCCTTGCGACCCCTTGCAACAAGCGCCCCAGAGATGATGGTCAGTATTCCGGCAAGAGAGAGCGCAGGAAACACATCGTCTCCCGTGGCAGGAAGCTCGCCGCCCTCGTCCTTCGCTGGCGGCTTGGCGAGCACCGTTACCTCAAGCTCGAGTTCGAGACTGACTGCAAAAGGGTTGAGAATGTCAGCGGGCAGCGCGATTACTCCGTGATAGGAAAAGACCTGTCTGGTGACGAGTGAGGTATCGTAGCCTGCGGCAGAGGCGTCCCAGTCTACAGCCACCTGGTGTGCACCATCATCGGTCTGCACGGTCACCATAGTGGGCAAGGCAAGAGCCGCCGCGTTGTTTGGGGTTCCGTATGCTGCGGCAGGTGGGTTGGCGGGCGTCGATACGGATATGAGATTCGAAGGCGCTGCCTCATATTCCAGAGTACCGCTTCCTATATAAAAAGCGGGGGTTGTCTCAAAGATAGTCTGCGCCAGAGCAAAATCGCTCGGCGCAAGCGTGATGATATGATGGAAACCTTCGATCGTGCCAGCAAAGCTCGAGTCTATCAAGGTCCAATGATGAGCGCTCAAATCGATGTCATCGTCAAAGGCGATGATTTTCGCATCAAAATCTATTCCGCCGAAATTTACGAGATAGGCAAGTCCTGCCAGATCGTCGGCGTCCACGATAGTCTGCAGTGATTTACCCGGCTGATACCACGTTTCATCATGGTTGCCCGCGTCGGTCCAATAAGCGCTATCTACGGCAAATGCCGGAGTTGCAGGCTTTGCCGAGAGCATTCCGAGAACAAGGGCCCCGCAGCAGGCGGCAGCAAGCAGAGTTCTGAGTGGACGGCTTGCTTGCTTGCGAGTTGCTTCGTTTTGCACGGCCTGAGGGCACAGGCGAGTCACTGCCTGCCACTCTGGCTGAATGACCGGCAACATCCGTGCTCTCTTGATGGTGCAGTTGCCCCGATGGATCAGTGAGTAATCATATGCCGAGAAGATGCCCGGGGCGTGCGGTATCGCAAGATGCCCAAAATGACCGTCAGGATCGAGTTCTACCTCAAGGATGACGTAATCGTCCGGATTGACCGGACCACGGACCTGTATCGTACGATCCGCTTGATAATAACGCGCGCCTTCTCGCATAACCTGCGCAAAGACGAGTCGGCACTCTTCGAGCGAAGAGGTGAGGAAGACGAGGCCATCTGCGCCTGCGCGGAGCATGCCTTCGTCAAGAATGCGTTTGGCGTTTGCCGTGCAGGTGTAGTGGTAAAGTGTCTGTATCATTCTGCTCCCGTCTTCTCACTACTCTTCCGATACTGTTGACAGGCACGAGGCGCGATGATCCGAGCTGCCCGTTCCGTGCGTGCGCGAGAATGTGGCAGAGGAGAGTTTATCAGAGATTGTGGCATATCACAATAAATCGACACATAGCATGCTATGTGTACTTACCAGTAGGATGCCCAGTAGAATGCCACTGGCCAGTTCGCTTGTTGTGGTGTAATTGCCGGGGTGCCAGCCCACAAGTCATGGCGTGATTACTGAGAGGCCAACCCACGGGTTATGATGCAATTGGTAGGAGGCCAGATGCCCCTCCCTTCGGTCTCTGTTGTTTTGTAAAGCGCGCCTGAGATACTTTACGTAGATTTGATGTTCAACTTACCATCGCTTGATACCACCTCTTTATAGTACTTGTCAGTGGCCTACCAAACTTCTCTTCAGGCTTGTACTTTGAGCCGGTAGGCAGCACCTGAGAACCATCAGACAGTGGACTTGTGGAGCCGTAGACGACAGGCCCGCTGTGATATAGCGATTGTTTCGTACAAGCGCGCTCTGACCGTTTTACCACACGACCGTACCTCAATTGAATACACCGTTTTATACCGCACACACAGAGGAAAGGATTTCCATGAAGTTCTTAACCAAGATCGTTGCTGCTCTGACAATCACGGCCTTGCTCACTCTTGGCTTTGGCTGTGCCAGTCCAGACAACGGGAGCGCTACCAACGATGGTACCAACGCCTCAGGTACAGGCGCAGATGCCAGCAACTCCTCCACCCCCACCGGGACCATCAACATCATTGCCCGCGAGGATGGATCAGGTACGCGCAGCGCCTTTGCCGAGCTCTTTGAAGTGCAGGTTGAAAGCGCTGACGGGCAGAAGGTCGACGGCACGACTGCCTCGGCCATTGTCACCAACTCAACCTCGGTCATGATGACCACCGTCGCGGGCGACCCCAATGCCATCGGTTACCTCTCGCTCGGTAGTCTCAATGATACCGTGCGCGCCGTACCCATCGACGGCGTTGAGGCTACGACCGCCAACGTCAAGTCGGGCACCTACCGCGTGAGCCGCCCCTTCAATATCGTCACGACGTCGGCGGCCCTGAGTCCTGAAGCTCAGGACTTCATCACCTTCATACTCAGCGCGGATGGTCAGGCGGTCATCGTTGAGAATAACTACATCGCCGTGGATGATTCCGCACCCGCCTACCAACCGACCGCTGGGCTTTCCGGTAAAGTCGTCCTCGCTGGTTCCTCTTCGGTCTCACCGGTGATGGAAATGCTCGGAGAAGCCTATGAGTTGGCGAACCCTGATGTCAACATCGAGATACAGACCAGCGATTCGGGCACCGGTATCACCTCGGTTCTCGAGGGTATCTGCGACATCGGAATGTCCTCTCGCGAACTCAAAGACAGCGAAACCTCCCAGGGTGCTGCAGCTACGACCATCGCAATCGATGGAATCGCGGTCATCGTGAATAACGCGAATGGGATCGCAGGCTTGACCAGCGAGCAGGTCAAAGGCATTTACCTGGGCGAGACAACGACCTGGGATGCGTTGTAGGGCTACGGGACTGCAAGAAAGCCACCAGGACCTATCGGGCGTCGTTCGAAGTAAGTCGGAGAAGGCGGTAGACCATGCATGCAGTTCGTGAACGAGTAGCCGCCCTTCTCTTTGGCACCGCCGCAGTGCTCTGCGTCGTAGCGGTGGTGCTTATCTGCCTCTTCCTCGTGATCAACGGCGCCCCGGCACTGATCCATGAGGGCATCATTCCCTTCGTCAGCAGCACTACCTGGCAGCCGGCGACCGACCACTACGGCATCCTTGCGATGGTCGTCGGCAGCCTCTACGTCACTGCAGGCGCGCTCATCTTCGGCGTCCCACTCGGGCTGCTGACCGCCATCTATCTCTCACGGTTCGCGTCGCCTCGGATACGTCGGCTGTTTCAGCCTCTGGTCGAATTGCTCGCGGGCATCCCCTCGGTCGTCTACGGCTTCTTTGGACTGGTTGTGATTGTCCCGCTCATCCGCCAGATCTTCAGTGTTCAGGGGATGGGCGTGCTCGCTGCCTCGCTGGTTTTGGGCATCATGATCCTGCCGACAATCGTCACCGTCTCTCTTGCGGCGCTTGACGCCGTGCCCCCCGCCTATTACGAAGGTGCCCGAGCCATCGGCGCGAGCCACGAACGCTGCGTTTTTACCGTTATCGTGCCAGCAGCGCTCTCGGGCATCGTCGCCTCGGTCATTTTGAGCTTCGGACGGGCAATCGGTGAGACGATGGCAGTGGTCATGGTTGTCGGCAACAATGTACGCCTCCCAACCGGCATTCTCGAAGGCGTCCGAACCATGACTGCGAATATCGTTTTGGAGATGGGCTACGCTGCCGACCTGCATCGCTCAGCGCTGATCGCGACCGCCCTCGTGCTTTTTGTTTTCATTCTGGCGATCAACCTTCTGTTCTCTCTCGTGAGGAAGCGAGTTCGCTCATGATACGGTCAACACGCGCTCGCAAGGGGCAAAGAGGGCCAGTACAGGGAATGCGGAAGGATCACCGCTCTGTCGCCGACCGCATACTGCGCGTCCTTCCCTATGCTGCAGCCGCACTGACCGCTGCGCTCATCGGCTTCATCATCTGCTACATCCTCGTCATGGGCATTCCGCACATCTCGCCTGATCTGTTTGCCCTGAAGTACAACTCGACGAATGTCTCGTTGATGCCAGCACTGATCAATACCGTCCTGATGGTCATCATCGCCCTGTTGCTTGCCGTTCCCATCGGGCTGGGCGCCGCCATCTTTCTTGCAGAATACGCTCGTCGAGGCAGTCGAATCGTCGGCGCGATCCGCATTGCTGCGGATACTCTGGCCGGTATGCCCTCGATCGTCTACGGCCTGTTTGGCCTGCTCTTCTTTGTCACCATGCTCGGTTGGCGTCTGTCCCTGTTGGCTGGAGCATGTACGCTTGCGATCATGATATTACCTTTGATCATATCGACCGCCGAAGAGGCCCTGCGTGCCGTGTCCGATGCCTGGCGCGAAGGCAGTTTTGGGCTCGGCGCTGGGCGTCTGCGCACGGTGGGCGTCATTCTGCTTCCCTCGGCGCTGCCCGGCATCATTGCTGGAGTCATTTTGGGGATCGGGCGCATCGTTGGCGAAAGTGCCGCACTTATCTACACGGCCGGCACCGCCACCGATCTTCCCCAGGGCCTTTTTGACTCCACACGCACGCTCTCGGTGCATATGTATGTCCTGGCCAGCGAGGGTCTGCATCTGGATAAGACCTACGCAACAGCCGTCGTCTTACTGGTGCTCGTCGTTGGGATAAACACCGCCTCTCTCCTCATCGCCCGACGAATACAGAAAGGACTCACCGCGTGATTTCTGCTCCCGCCAAACTTGCGACCAGGGACCTCGACCTCTTCTACGGCGATTTTCAAGCGCTCCAGAAGGTTAATCTGGAGATTCCCTCTCTCTCCGTGACGGCCTTCATCGGACCGTCGGGCTGCGGTAAGACCACCCTGCTCAAGACCTTCAATCGCATGATCGACCTCGTGGAGGGCTGCCGTATTACCGGTGAAGTTCTGCTCGATGGTGAGGATATCTACCACAGTATGGATACGAACTTTCTGCGCAAACGAGTGGGTATGGTTTTTCAGAAGCCCAACCCCTTCCCGATGAGTATCTTTGACAACATCGCCTATGGGCCACGGACCCACGGCGTGCGTCGGCACAGTGAGCTTGAGGAGATCGTGGAGCGCTCCCTGCGCAACACGGCACTGTTTGATGAGGTAAAGGATCGCCTGCGTCACAACGCCCTCAGTCTGTCGGGTGGCCAGCAACAGCGCCTGTGTATTGCTCGTGCTCTGGCAGTTGAACCCGAAATCCTGCTGATGGACGAGCCGACCTCTGCGCTTGACCCTGCCTCCACGGCTCGTATCGAGGAGCTGGTCTGTACGCTTTCCGAGCACTATTCCATAGTCATTGTTACGCATAACATGCAGCAGGCGGCTCGTATTTCGGCACAGACTGCCTTCTTCCTACTCGGCGAGGTGGTTGAGTACGGTCCGACCACCCAGATATTCAGTGACCCACATGACTCGCGCACTTTGGACTACGTTGCAGGGCGTTTTGGATGAATGTTCTTATTTCGGCGCTGATCTGTCATGCATCCGGCGCCATCGGTCGGCTCTCAGGGGTTAAAGTGGGGGAGTGCAGGCGGGGGAGTGCGAACGGGAGTGCGAACGGGGCAATCATTGAGACTTTGGCGCAGGCTGCGTATACTGTCAGAAGAGCTGGGGGAAGGAAGCCATGTCGGTAATTTACTACGTCGAAGATGACCCCAATATTCGCGAGCTGGCCATCTACGCACTCAAGCAGGCTGGTTTGAGCGCTTGCGGTTTCTCAAATGCTCTGGAACTCTACGCCGCCTGCGAGCGCGAGCTTCCCAGCCTTATTCTGCTCGATATCATGCTTCCGCATGAGGACGGGCTCCAGATACTCAGGCATCTGCGGGATTCGCGCACGACCTCCGAAACACCCGTCATGATGTTGACCGCCAAGAGCAGCGAATACGATGTCGTGGTTGGCCTGGACGCAGGGGCCGATGATTATCTCGCAAAGCCCTTTGGTATGATGGAGCTGGTATCTCGCGTCAAAGCCCTGCTTCGCCGCGTCGATCGTAAAGCCGCGGCCGAGGAGGAAGACGATACCCTGATTGTCGAGAACCTCTGGGTCTCGCCTCGTCAGCGCAGGGTCGTTGTCGACGACACTCTTGTTGCGCTCACCCATAAGGAGTTCGATCTGCTCCAGTTGCTCATGGAGAATTCCGGACAGGTTCTCAGTCGTGATCAGTTGCTTAATGCCGTCTGGGGCTGGAGAAGCGGAAGCGGTACTCGTACGGTTGACGTGCACATCCAAACCCTGCGCCAGAAACTGGGTCTGGCTGCTTCGGTCATTGAGACGGTGCGTGGCGTGGGCTACCGCATGAAGAAAGGGGAGTGATCATGGACGCCGCGCAGTCGCAATCGCCAACGCGAAGCCGTGACGATGACGCGGCTGCCAAAAGTCGCCGTGAGTTTACCGCGAATGTTTCCCATGAGCTCAAGACTCCTCTTACGGTTATCTTGGGCTACGCGGAGCTCATGAAGGATGGGATTGCGCGCGAAGAGGATTTCAGGCGCTTCTCCAAACTGATCTATCGCGAAGCCAAACACATGATGGGCATGGTTGAGGACATTCTGGTCATCTCAGAACTCGATGAAAACGAGAACAGGAAGCCCTATCATCAGGCGGAAGGTGCGCAGGTCGAGCTGGTCGGCCTTACGCGCGTGATCGTTGAGCGGCTTACTCCCTACGCCGAGCAGAATCAGATCAGACTCGAGCTTACCAACAAGGTTGATGAGGTGTTTGTCCGTGGCCCCGAGCGTATTCTCACCGAAATGGTCTATAACCTCTGCGAGAACGCGATCCGCTACAACAAGCCCCGTGGTCGCGTCTGGGTGCTGTTGGATTGCAACGAGGACGGCGAGGCGCGTCTGGAGGTGCGTGACACCGGCATCGGTATAGCACAACGCCACCAGGAGAAGATATTCGAGCGCTTTTACTGTGTGGATAAAAGCCGCTCGCGCGAGACGGGCGGAACAGGCTTGGGACTCGCCATCGTCAAGCACGGCGCGCAGTATCTCGATGCCCGTCTTCAGGTGAAGAGCGAACTTGACCTTGGCACGAGCATCACCCTTGAGTTTCCCGAACCACCGAACCGAGAGCGTTGATTCCACGTACCGCGTACCACGTACCGCGCACAACGCTCCGCATGCCGCACGCAGACCCGCACGCAAACTCGCACACAGCGAGCTCTCTACCTCGTCATGAACAGGATGCCCAGGGTATTGGGTCCGCAATGCGCGGATATCGTGCAGCTGGCCGTCGTCTCATAGATCTCCCGAAAACGCGCGTGCTCCTCCAGATAGGTGCGCACTTCTGAGATGATCGAGGCGGGTACGCCGGCATGTGTGATGAACACCCGTGTATCGTCGATCGAATCGCCATACTCATCAAGTTTGTTCTGCACATAGCGCAGGAGTACATGATTGAATTTTCCCCGATACTTGCGTCCGGGCGACATTGAGCCATCGACGTTGCTCACCTCGATGCAGGGTTTGATGCTCAACAGCGATGCGCTGAGAGCCGTCAGGGCCGAACAGCGCCCACCTTCGCGCAGAAACTCCAGCGTGTCGATGATGAAGCTCGCGTGCGCACGAGGGGTCAAGGTGCGTACCTCGGCAGCGACCTGTTCGGCAGACATCCCTGTGGCGATGCGCTCCGCAGCAGCCAAAACCAGCAGGCCGGTGCCCGTGGAGAGACTACGGCTGTCGATGACCTGCACGTTGCCCGCTCGCCTTGCGGCCTCAAGGGCGTTTGCGTGAGCCGACGAAAGCGATGCGGCCAGATTGAGGTGGACCACACTCATTCCCTGCTTCGTCCACCGCTCAAAGTGCTCCAGATATTCGCCAACATTGACGGCTGAGGTTTTTGGCAGGGTTCCGGTCTGACGGTAGAGGGCAAACATCTCCGGCGGTGTGATATCAACATTGTCTATGTAGTCCCTGCCATCAATGGTGATGTGAAGCGGGAAGTAGTGCACATCGTATCGTGCTTTGAGCGCCTCGCCGAGATCGCAGGTGCTGTCAGCGCTGAGAATGACTTTTTGCTGCATACCCTTGTAACCCTCCGTCTGCCTTCATTTGGAGCCCCTTTCTTCCCCGTGGGGATTATTATACGGTTAATCGAGAGTTACGTGGAGTGCGCGCGTTGCCCGGCATGCCCGGCAGGGATACGGCAATGGGTGATTGTAGTGGGTAGACGACAGGAGCTCTGTACCCGACGTCTACCCCATGGCAGCGTGCCTTCATCACAGAAATGTTGAGAACACCGATGGGAGCGAGTCGTGTCCTCTTCTTTGTGGTAAACCCTATGAGCCATTTAGGCCCATTTCCCCTTATCTTTTACAATATGCGCCACTTGGCCTCATGGAAAATCGGCCTTACTCCCTTATCGTTATAAGGTCTGTTTTGGTCGCGGGATGCTCGGTTCAAAAGAGACTCTGTTGGAGCAGGACCAGCAAGCACCCGTGCACACGGAAATGAAGGAGGAAGAATGGATGAAATGACGGAGAAAGGCCTGTCGAGGCGCGACCTGCTCAAGGGTGCGGGCATTGGTATGGCGTCAATCGCGATGCTGGGGGCCGTGACGGCCTGCAGTCCGGGCAGTGACGGTGCGGATACGGGTGGCGATGTGACGGGAGATGGCGCCAATGTGAGCACCGCGCCTTCCTGGGATCGCTCCAACAAGGCAGCCGACATAGCCGACGCCGATATCGCTGAGACCCTCGATACCGAGATACTGGTCTGTGGCGGCGGCTTCGCGGGTACGGCTGTGGCCGCCAGGGCAGCCGAGCTCGGCGCCAAGGTCATCCTCGTGGAGAAGGATGCGATTTTGCATGGCAATGGTATCGGTGGTACCGGCGCTGCCTGGTCAAAGATGCTTCAGGAGCTTTACGCACCTCAGGGTTACTACATCGACAAGGTGCTCAACCAGGGTCGTTGGGTCAAGACCTGTGCCGGGCGCTGCCGCGAGTCCTTTGTAGCCAAATGGTTCCGCGAAAGCGAGAAGACCATGGATTGGCTGCTGGATATGTCCCTTGCCGACGGCGCGGTCTGCATGATAACCGCCAACGCTTCCAACCAGCGCCTTCACGAGGAAGAGCACAGCTATCACTGGTTGATGGGCGGTGGCGTAGGCGACATCCCCGTCGAGGATTTGGGAGGATTCGGTCCTGATGCTCCGCCCAGCAAGTATCCCGAGATCAACTTTGCGACCATCGCCGAGTATCGCTTCAAGGCGCTGGCCGAGGGCAGTGGCAATGCACAGTTCCTCTTTGAGACTCCGCTCGTCCAGCTCATTCAGCCCGGTGGCGAGGGCACCCAGGTCACCGGAGCCATCTGCCAGAAGGCTGACGGGAGCTATCTGCGCATCAACGCCTCCAAGGGCGTCGTGCTCGCCACTGGCGACATCAGCTATAACGATGAGATGATGGATGCCTTCGCGCCCATCGGACAGAAGGTTCTGACAAAACTCAATGGTGCGCCGGGCAATGTTGGCGATGGCCATCGCTTGGGCTATTGGGCCGGTGGTGCCTTCCAGGATGGTCCCTGGGCAACGATGATGCATCCGCAGGCTGCCGCCGGGTTCCACGGCCCCTTCCTGTTCGTCAACCCCCAGGGCAAGCGCTTCATGTGCGAGGCAACCTGGGTTCAGGGCAAGTGCGTCGGCGTCATCGAGAATGGCAAGTCGCCCTACGCCTGGTCGATCTTCGATCAGAACTGGAAGACCTACCTGCTGGAGAGTCTGCCGGTGGGCGGCGGTATGTTCTGGGACACCTTCCGCATGTTTGGTTCCTCCTACGAGGAAGCCGTTGAGGCGACAGCCGGCCAGGTCGAAGGTGGCCTGCAGGATGGTACCGGCAACTTCGTTCAGGCGGACACGCTTGAAGAGTTGGCTGCCCTCATCGAGGTACCGGTCGACGTCTTTACTGCCGAGGTCGCGCGCTACAATGGCATGGCCGAAGCCCATGAGGATACCGACTTCTTCAAGGATCCGGTTTTTGTGACTCCCAT